>JAIVIH010000181.1 GCA_020200615.1 Actinomycetota bacterium
GGCCAGGACGGCGCTGGCCGACTTCTTCCCCCAGCCGGCGATCCCGGGAAAGCCGTCGGCCGAGTCCCCCACGAGGGCCAGCCAGTCGGGGATGGATTCAGGACCGATTCCGTAGCGCAGCCGCACCCCGTCCTCATCGGTGACGGTCTTCGCCCGCCTGTCCACCTGGACGACCCGCTGCGCCTGCACGCACTGGGCCAGGTCCTTGTCCGGAGTGAGGATGAGGACCTGCTCCACGGCCGGATCGGCGGCCGCAATCCGGGCCGCGGCCGCCAGGGCGTCGTCGGCCTCCAGGTCGACCATGGCCCACACCGCCACACCCATGGCTTCGAGGGCCTCCTCGACGAGGCCGAACTGGGCCAGCAGCACGTCGGGAACACCAGCGCTCGACTTGTAGCCGGGCCACATGTCGTTGCGGAACGACTCGATGACGTGGTCCGTGGCCACGCCCACGTGGGTCGCGCCCTCCTCGATCAGTTGGAGGACGCTCCACAGCACGCCCCGGGTGCCGGCCGCGGTATCGCCCTCCTCCCGGCCTTCGGGGGGTACGCCGAAGTGGTGGCGGAAGAGCTCGTAGGTCCCGTCGACCAGGTGGACCTTCACGGCGCGGCTACTCCTGCACCAGTTCGACCAGGGTGCCGAACGCGGTGGCCGGGTGCAGGAAAGCCACCGTGGTTCCGCGGCTTCCCGGCCTGGGGACGCTGTCGATGGGATCGGCGCCGGCGGCGACCGCCGCGGCCAGGGCCGCGGCACAGTCGTCCACCCGGTAAGCGATGTGATGGAGGCCCTCGCCCCTCCGGTTGAGGAAGCGGGCCACGGGCGAGTCACCCGTGATGGGGGTGAGCAGCTGGATGTACGACCCCGCGACCTGGATCAGGGCCTCCTCCACCTGGTCGGGCTCCACCCGCTCACGGTGCACCACCTCCGCGCCGAGCACCCGGTGGTGCCAGTCCACGGCGGCATCCAGGTCCCGTACGGCAATGGCGACGTGATCGATCTCCGTCAGCCCGGCAGCGGGCAGGGCGGCCCGGCCTGGGGCGGGATCGGTCACTGATCGCCATCTTCACCTTCCGCCGGGGCCTCGGCAAGGTGCCACAGCGACCTCCACCGGCGGCGCCCGACCACCAGGACGTCGAGCAGGTCCACACCCGCCGCGCCGCACCGGGCCACGAGCCCGGCCAGCGACCGCTCCTCCGCCCCTGACAGGGGCCCTCCGTGGGGACGGACGATTCCGATGACCAAGCCGGTGATGCCTCCCGGATCGGCGACCTGGAGCACCAGGTCGACAGCCCGGCCCACGCCGGTGATGGGCGCCCGATCGACGGCGACGGCCAGCAGCAGCCGGTGGTCGGGACCGCACAGCAGCAGGACGACGCCGTGCTCCTCCCCCGGAGGCATCGAGAGGCGGACGGCGGCGGCGGCATCGGCCGGTCCGGCGAGCAAGGGGCCGGGCTTCTCGGGCCGGGCATAGTTGTTGCACGCGGTGATCAACGGACTTCCTCCTGGTGGCGGGACCTCCAGGGGGAAGCGGAGCGGGACCGACGCTAGCGAAGGACTACGACGCTTGCGTGCGCCATCGTCGTGGCGCTCTCAGCCGTCGAGCTGGCGCCGCCCCTCGAGGGCCCGGCCGAGGGTGAGCTCGTCGGCGTACTCCAGGTCGCCTCCGACAGGGAGGCCGCTGGCAATCCGGCTCGCCCGCACCCCGAGGGGCTTCAGGAGCCGGGCGAGGTACATCGCCGTCGCCTCGCCCTCGATGGTGGGGTTGGTGCAGAGGATGACCTCCTGGATGCCCTCGGGCTCCAGCCGCACCAGGAGCTCCTTCACCCGGAGCTGCTCGGGCCCTATCCCCTCCATGGGGCTGATGGCTCCGTGCAGCACGTGGTACCGGCCCCGGAACTCCTGGGTCTTCTCCACCGCCACCACGTCCCGGGGGTCCTCCACCACGCAGACGATGGTCGCGTCCCGGCGAGAGTCGAGGCAGATGTCGCACTCCTCGCCTTCGCAGACGTTGAAGCAGCGCTTGCAGAAGCCGATCCGCTCCTTGGCCTCGCTGATGGCGTGGGCCAGGCGGGTGACGTCCTCCACCGGGAGCTTCAGCAGGTGGAAGGCGATGCGCTGGGCCGACTTCGGGCCGACCCCTGGGAGCCGCCCGAGTTCGTCGATCAGCGATTGGACAGGAGCGGCGTACACCCGGGCTGTCAGCCCAGGAGGCCGCCGCCGAGCGGGCCCAGGTCGACCGTCCCCATGGCCTCGACCTCCGCTTCTGCGGCCTGGGCCTTGGCCTGCAAGAACTGCTCCTGCATGGCCTGGGCCTGCTTCAGCAGCTGCCCCAAGTCCGGCGTTCCCTGTTCGCTGTCGGCCACGACCTATTCCTCCACCACTTCGGCACCCTGGAACGCCTGCATCACCTGATCGAGGGGGGAGGCTACCGTCCCCGGCGGCGCATCCGTGAGGTTCTCCCACTCGACCGGCTCCTCGTCGGGAGGGGGAGGGTCGGGAGCAGGCCCGCCTCCGGGCGCCGCTACCGCCGGCGGCGGATCCTCGCCCTTGTCGACGCCCAGCCGGAGGCGGACGGGCCGACCGAAGTGACTGGCCAGCGCTTGCTCGACGTCGGGCTGGCACTCGATGCAGCGATCCCGGTGGAAGGGGTCGGGGAGCACGAAGACGGCGACCTCCCCGTCCACCTCGGCGAACCGGCCCGCCCTGAACCGGGCCCTAGCCCGCTGGGGGAGCTGGCCGAGGACCCGGTCGCCCCACGCCAGGGTCAGCTCCTCCCGGCTGGGAAAGCCGGCCGGGACGGCCGGCGGCGGTACAGGCGGGGTCGCGGGGGTGGCTGCGGCCGGCGGGGGCGTCGGTGCTGCCGCAGGTGGCGGTGGAGGCGCTGGAGGCGGGGTTGGCGGAGCAGCCGTGCGGCGAACGCCTCCGAGGGCCTTGCGGGCACCGGCGGTCGGGGCGGCGGCGGCTGCGGCCGCCGTCGCGGGGGGCGGAGGGGCCACGGCGGCGCCGGGGGCGGTCCGCTCGGGCCGAGTGCCGGCTTCGGAGGGCCGCTCGTGCCCGGTACCCCGCTCGAGCCGCTCCACCCGCTCCAGCAGGGCTTCCACGGTCGTATCCAGCTCGGGCCGGCAGAGCCGCACGAGGGCGACCTCGAGAAGGACCCGGGGGTCGGGCGCCTCCCGCATGTCCACCAGGGACTGGCCCAGCACCTCCATCCCGCGGACGGCCGCCGGCCGGCCCAGGCGGCGACCCTGACCCTCCACCCGCTCCAGGTCCTCGTCGGGGAGCCCCACCAGGTTGCGGTCGATGGTGGCCAGGAAGGCCTGCCGGAGCTGTTCCAGCAGCGGCGGCCACATCCCGATCGCACAGCGCCTCCACCAGGTCGTCGGCCCCGGGGCCCTCCTGCTCGATCCCGCCTGCGGCAGCCACCTGGTCGAGGGCCGACAGCGCGTCCCGGGCCGAGCCGGAGCCCCGACGGGCGACCAGCTCGATCGCCGCGGGGGCGACCTCGAGCCCGGCGTCTTCCGCCACCCACGTGAGGTGCTCCACCAGCAGCTGGGCGGGCAGGAGCCGGAAGTCAAAGGGCTGGGTGCGGCTCTGGACGGTGGGCAGCACCTTCTGCGGCTCCGTGGTGGCCAGCACGAAGACCACGTGGGACGGAGGGGCCTCCAGGGTCTTGAGCAGGGCATTCGCCGCCTCGGTGGTGAGCATGTGGACCTCGTCCACGATGTAGACCTTCCACCGCCCCGGCGTGGCAAGTGACACCCGGGCGATGAGCTCGCGCATGGCGTCGATGCCCCGGTTGGAGGCGGCGTCCATCTCGACCACGTCGAGGGAGCGCCCGTCGGTGATGGACACGCACGACTCGCAGACGCCGCACGGCTCCCCGTCGACCATGTTGGGGCAGTTCAGGGCCTTGGCCAGGATGCGGGCGGTGGACGTCTTGCCCGTTCCCCGGGGCCCGCTGAACAGGTAGGCGTGGGACACCCGGGCTTCCCGCACCGCGTTGCGCAGGGTCCGGGTGACGTGGTCCTGGCCCCTGACCTCGTCGAACCGCTGCGGCCGGTAGCGCCGGTAGAGCGACTGGTAGGCCACGGGGCGAGATTACCGGCCGCCGGTCCAGCGGCCCGCCGTTCGGCGTGACGGCCAGGCTGGACTGCGGCACACGAACCGACCCGCTGAGAGCTGCTGCCTCCCGGCCCTGACTCGATTCACGGGAGTCCGTTGCGCAGGACCCGGCCGCCACGCGAAACGGCGGACTGCTGTCCCGAAGAGGATAGCCTGAGGGGTCCAGGAGGGGTGCGGGAGCGGCCGAACCGGCACGCCTGGAGAGCGTGTAGGGGGCAACCCCTCGTGGGTTCAAATCCCACTCCCTCCGCCAAGACGGCGCCCGGCCGGGGCGCCGCTACCGTGAACCGGTGGACGACCTGGCGGCCATGACCGTCGCCCTCGAGGAGGCGGCCCTGGCCCCTGGTCACGGCGACGTGCCTGTGGGCGCGGTGGCCCTGGTGGACGGCCAGGTGGTGGCGCGCCGCCACAACGAGCGGGAACTACTCGGCGATCCCACAGCCCACGCCGAGCTCCTCTGCCTGCGAGACGCCTCCATGGCTCTCGGCGCATGGCGCCTCGGGCGGGTGACGCTGGTCGTGAGCCTCGAGCCCTGCCCCATGTGCGCCGGGGCGCTGGTGGCGGCGCGGGTGGGACGTCTGGTCTTCGGAGCGCCCGATCCCAAGGCCGGAGCGTGCGGCTCCCTCTACAACCTGTGCGCCGATCCCCGTCTCAACCACGAGCTCCGGGTGCTGGGCGGAGTGCGGGCTGAGGAGTCAGCCGCCCTGCTAACGGGATTCTTCGCCAGCCGGCGTGGCCGCTAGCCTCTCCGCTCGGAGGGATGCGAGAGCGGCCGAATCGGACGGTCTCGAAAACCGTTGTGGGTACTGCCCACCGTGGGTTCGAATCCCACTCCCTCCGCTGTGTCCGAGCAGGGTAGACGGCTCTTGACCAGGACTTTTGC
>JAIVIH010000268.1 GCA_020200615.1 Actinomycetota bacterium
CTCCCGGCCCGTCATGAGCTCGTCGAGGGCCGACTCCTGAAGGGCCACCCCGAGGACCCGTCGGACGGCGCTGGGCTGCTCGAGGACGTCCATCCCCCGCACCCGCGCCGATCCGGCGGTGGGATGCAGCAGGGTCGTGAGGATGCGGACGGTCGTCGACTTGCCCGCTCCGTTGCGACCCAGGAAGCCGAAGATCTCGCCCTCGGCGACGGCGAAGCTGATCCCCGACAGAGCCTCCACGCCCGACGGCTCGTAGCGCTTGGACAGATCGGCCACCTCGACGGCGGGCACGGTCGTCACGCCCGGCAAATCCCGACTGCTAAAGTTAACGGGTGAAAGCTCACAGCCCGTAACGTAACGACTGTTAGGCGATGGGTCAAGCCCCTACATCCGAGACCGATCCTGCGGTTCCACCGCGCCGGGCCCGCGCCCCCCGAGGCGAGGGTCACCGGCTCCGGAGCGAGTTGGTCGACGCCGCCAGCGACCTCCTGGCCGACCTGGGAGACCCGAACCAGCTCTCCATCCGGGCCGTGGCCGCCGCCGTCGGAGTCACGCCTCCGTCCATCTACCGCCACTTCGCCGACAAGCAGGCTTTGCTGGTCGCGGTTCTCTCCGAGCGATGGGCCGAGTTCCACCGGCTTCTGGTGGGGGCGGCGTCGGAATCGGACGACCCCTTCGACTCGTTACGCCGGTTCTGCCTGGCCTACCTGGCCTTCGCCGAGGAGCGCCCGGGCCACTACCGCACGCTGTTCAGCGCCGCGGCCCCGGCCGGGATCACCGACGACCCGGCGCAGCACCCGGGTGCGGCGACGTTCCTCGCCCTGGTCGAGGCCGTTCAGCGGTGCCTCGACGAGGGTGCTCCGGCGCAGCCGGGCCGGGACAGCTGGTTCCTGGCCCTCCAGGTCTGGCTGTCGGGCCACGGCCTGGTCGACCTACGCATCGGCCAGCGATTCCCCTTCCCCTGGCCTCCCGCCGAGGTGCTCCTCGACGCCATGCTCGCCGACCTGGGCCTGTCCCGCGCCGGCCCTCACACCCATCCGCCGGCGACGGCGGGGATGATCGAGACCACCTGACCGGAAGGGACCTCGGTGGCCAGGCCCTGGAGGAACCGCACGTCCTCGTCGGCCACGAACACGTTCACGAACCGTCGCAACTTGCCGTCGTCGTCGAACAGGCGGCCATGGAAGCCGGGGTGAGCAGCCTCGAGGGCGGTCAGCACCTCGGCCACCGTGCCTCCCTCGACGGCGACCTCGGCCTCCCCTCCCGAGAGGGAGCGCAGCTGGGTTGGGATCCGGACTTTCGCGCTCATGAAGAGGTCTCCTGGTCGAGCTTGTCTCCGAGGGCCTCGGCGAAGGCCTCGAGGGTGGGCGGGATGGTGACGGTGGGACGGGCCTGAGCGGCCACGGCTTCGATGGTCTTGAGGCCGTGGCCGGTGATGTAGGCCACCACTCTCTCGTCGGGACGGACGTGACCCGATGCCGCCAGCTTGGCCAGGGTGGCGATGGTGACGCCCCCGGCGGTCTCGGCGAAGATCCCTTCGGTCTGGGCCAGGAGGACCATGCCCTCCACTAGCTCCTCGTCGGTCACCGCCGCCAGGGCCCCCCCGCTGGAGCGCACGGTGTCCAGCGCGTACCAACCGTCGGCCGGGTTGCCGATGGCGAGCGACTTGGCGATGGTCGACGGCTTCACCGGGCGCACGTAGTCGTGGTGCTCGGTGAAGGCGGTTGCCACCGGGGAGCACCCCAGGGCCTGAGCCCCGGACACCCGGACGTGGGGCTCCTCGTCGAGCAAGCCCACCTTCCACAACTCCTCGAAACCCTTGGCGATCTTGGTCAGCTGCGATCCCGAGGCCACGGGCACGACCACGTGGTCGGGTGCCTGCCATCCCAACTGCTCGGCCGTCTCGAAGGCGAGGGTCTTGGACCCCTCGGCGTAGTACGTGCGCAGGTTGACGTTCACGAAGGCCCACGTGGGACGCTCCGACGCCAGCTCCGCGCAGAGCCGGTTGACGTCGTCGTAGTTGCCGTCCACGGCCACCAGGTTGGGCCCGTAGATGGCGGTGGTGACCACCTTGCCCTCTTCGAGGTCGGCGGGGATGAACACCACGTGACGCATGCCGGCCCGGGCGGCGTGGGCGGCCACCGAGTTGGCCAGGTTCCCGGTGGACGCGCAGGCGGCCACCTTGAAGCCGAGCTCACGGGCCCGGGCGAGGGCCACGGCCACCACCCTGTCCTTGAACGAGCCCGTCGGGTTGAGAGTGTCGTTCTTCAGCCACAGCTCACCCAGACCGAGCTCCGCCGCCAGCCGGTCGGCCCGCACCAGGGGGGTGAAGCCGGCGCCCAGGTCGACGGCGCCGTCGTTGTGGGCGGGCAGGAGGTGGGCGTAGCGCCAGATGGACGGCGGTCCCGCGGCAATGGACTCCCGGGACAGGCCGGCGGCGATGGCCTCGTAGTCGTAAGTCACCTCGAGGGGGCCGAAGCAGTACTCGCACACGTGCAGGGCTTCCGCCGGATAGCCGCGGCCGCACTCACGACATCGGAGCCCACTCATCGACGACATTCCATGCCTCCAGTCATCGCTCGGGCATTGGCACCTGACTTCCCTGGGGAAGCTGGTTGCCGCGGCGTCGTCGGGCCCGGTCCCTCAACCGCTCTGGATGATGACGTCCATGATCGCGGCGACGGGAACGGTCGTCAAAGCGAATGGGCGAGAATGTCGGACTCATGGCACCGGACGGCATCCAGCCCCCCGTCGCCCCCGAGCAGTTCGACAGGCGCCAGTTCCCGCCCGAGCTGCTGGCGGAGCACAAGGGGGACCATCACGTGTCCGTGTGCCTCCCGGCCCGGGACGAAGAGGCCACCGTGGGCGCCATCGTGAGCGAGGTCCGATCCCTGGCCGACCACTGGGGCCTCGTGGACGAGATCCTGGTGATAGACGACGGCTCGACCGACGGTACGGCGGCGGCGGCCGTCGCTGCGGGCGCCACCGTGATCGCCTCGGCCGATGTGCTCCCCGACTGGGGAGACGCCCCGGGGAAAGGGGCCGCCCTCTGGAAGGCGGTCGATTCGGCCAAGGGCGACATCCTCGTCTTCTGCGACGCCGACATCCGCCAGTTCGACCCGTCGTTCGTCACCGGCCTGCTCGGCCCGCTGCTCCTTCACGGCCACCTCCAGTTCGTTAAGGGCACCTACGACAGGCCAGAATCCCGCTCGGGCCCTGGCGGCGGCGGCCGCGTGACCGAGCTGGTGGCCCGGCCGCTCATCTCCCTCCTGTTCCCGCACCTCGAAGGCTTCGACCAGCCCCTGGCGGGAGAGTTCGCCGCCCGGCGCGAGGTGCTCGAGCAGGTTCCGTTCGTCCAGGGCTACGGCGTCGACCTGGCCCTGCTGGTCGACGTGGTGGCGAGCGTGGGCCTGGCCGCCGTGGCCCAGGTCGACCTCGGGCAGCGCGTCCACCGCAACCGGCCGCTAGCCGAGCTCGGTCACCAGGCGAGAGCGGTGGCCCACGCCGCCCTCTCCCGGGCGGGAGTGGAGGTCGACCCTCTGGACGAGCGTCCTCCGCTGGCCGGGATCAGGCGGCGGCCCTGAAGGTCCTCTACGTCGACGTCGACGGCACTCTCGTGGGTCCCGGCGGAGACCTCTTCTGGGGCGACACAACTCGGCTCACCGAGGCGCTGCTCGCCGCTCGCAACGCAGGGCTCGCCGTGGTCCCGGTGACGGGCAGGGGAAGGATCCAGGTGTTCGAGCTCTGCCGCCTGCTGGGGCTGCCCCGCGGGATCGCCGAGCTGGGCTGCATCCACGTGGAGGGGCGACAGGTGCGGTACGAGCTGGGCCGCTTCCCGTTCACGGGCGAGACGCCGCTGGAGGCCATGCACGGGCGCGGGGCGATCCAAGCCATGCTCGACCTCGGCCTCGAGCCCCACGAGCCGTGGAACGAAGGGCGCGAAGCCACGTATCTCCTGAGAGGGACGACGGACGTGGCCGCGGCGAACGCCCACCTTCGCGACAAGGGCTTCTCGTGGTGCGAGCTGACGGACAACGGGGTGCTGTCCCGGGAGGGAAGCCCCCACGCCTTCCATCTGGCACCTGTGGGCACGGGGAAGGCCGCCGGCCTCCGGCTCGACCTCGAGCACCACGGCCTGGCCGTGGAGGAGGTCGGCTACGTCGGCGACTCGGCCAGCGACCTCGCGTGCGCCGCCGAAGTCGGGCGCTTCTGGCTGGTGGCCAACGCCGACCCCCAGCTCCAATGGCCGGACCGCACGCCGGGGAGCCACGGCGAGGGCGTGGCCGACGTTCTCGAGCTGATCCTCCAGGGTCGGGACTGAGTTCTCCATCACTTAGGGTGTGGCATCGCCAGGAAACCCACGCCACTGGTCGTCGTTTCCAACCGGGGGCCGCTGGCCTTCTACCGCGACACCGACGGAAAGCTGAAGGCCCGGCGCGGCGCGGGCGGTCTCGTCTCCAGTCTCGGTCCCCTCGTTCGAGGGACGGGCTCTCTGTGGCTGGCCGCCGCCATCACCGAGGGCGACCGGGAAGCGGCCGAATCCGGGATCATCGAGGCCGAGGACTTCCGCATCCGGTCCCTGGCCGTCGACGAGCACGAGTTCCGGATGTTCTACGACGTGGTCGCCAACGCCACCCTCTGGTTCCTGCACCACGATCTGTTCGATCTCGCCCGCCGGCCTCGGCTCGACCGGAGGTGGCGGGAGGCGTGGAACGCCTACCGGAAGGTGAACCAGACCTTCGCCCAGGCCGTGCTCGAGGAAGCGCCGGAAGGGGCTGTGGTCCTCGTGCAGGACTACCACTTCGCCCTGGTGGGCACGTGGCTGGCTCAGCAACGGCCCGATCTGCGGGCCGTGCACTTCAGCCACATCCCCTTCTGCGAGCCGGGTTCTCTGCGGGTGCTCCCCACCGACGTCGCCGAGGAGCTGCTGGTCGGCATGAGCAGCCACCTGTCGTGCGGCTTCCACGCTCGCCGGTGGGCCGACAACTTCGCCTCCTGCTGTCGGAACGTGATCGGGTTCGAGCCCGCCACCTTCGTCTCCCCCCTGACGCCAGACCACGATGACATCGGCGGCGTCGCGGCCTCCGACGCCTGCGCCCGAGCCCTGGGCGACCTCGACCGGACCCTCGGGGACCGGCGCCTGATCCTCCGGGTCGATCGCATCGAGCTCTCCAAGAACCTGCTCCGGGGTTTCTGGGCCTTCGACGAGTTGCTGCGCAACCAGCCCGAATGGCGGGGTCGGGTCGTGTTCGCCGCCCTCGTGTACCCCTCGCGGGAAGCTCTCCCCGAGTACCTGGCCTACCGCCAGGAGGTGGAGGCGCTGGCCCGCCACCTGAACGACCGGTGGGCGACGCCCGACTGGACGCCCGTCCTGCTTGACACGTCGGACAACTTCGCCGCATCGGTCGCCGCCCTCCGCCGGTACGACGTGCTGCTGGTGAACCCCGTGCGTGACGGGCTCAATCTCGTGGCCAAAGAGGGCGCCATGCTCAACGAGCGTGACGGGGTCCTGGTGCTCAGCCGTGAGGCCGGGGTGTGGGAGGAGCTGAGCGGGGTGGCCCTCGGGATCAACCCCTTCGACATCTCCGGCACGGCCGACGCCCTGGTCACGGCGCTGACCATGAGTCCGTCCGAGCGGTTCATCCACGCCACCGCCCTGCGCAAGACCGCCGCCTCCCGTTCGCCCAAGGACTGGCTGGACGACCAGATGCGCTCGGCCCGGGCGCCGGTGGGCCAGGCCGGGTCAGCCCTCCGCGAGGGCCCGTAACACCTCGAGCACGCCGGGCGGGCCGTCGACCACGAGATCGGCCCGGTCCAGCAGCTCCTCCGGCGCCTCTCCGCTCTGCACGCCCACCCTCAGCACGGTCACGCCGCGGCCGGCCAGCCGGTCGAGGGCGTCGAACGCCTCGAGGTCTCCTTGGTCGTCCCCGAAGAAGCAGGCCCGCTCCAGGCCGGACGCCGCTCCTTCCAGCACTGTCCCCTTGTCGCTCGACAGGGGAGGACGGAGCTCGTAGGACATCTTGGCCCGGTGGGCGATGAGCCCCGAGGACTCGGCCGCGGCGTCGGCCCATTCCCGAGCCGCGTCGGCCTTTCCGGGAGCCCTCCGGTAGTGCAGGGTGAGGGACAAACCCTTGCGCGCGACCCCGAGCGTCTCTCCCAACTCGTCCTCGGCCCGCTCCGTCACCTCGTCGATCACGGGACGCCATTCCTCGGCCTCCGGTGAGGGCACGACCCGGGGTTCCCCCTCGGCGTCCTCCTCCACCGCTTCCAGCCCGTAGAGGCCCCACAGCGAGAACCCCCGCCCACCGAGGTGCTGGATCAGGAACGAGGCCGGTCTCCCGGAGATGACGCCCACCCGGTCCACCCCCTGGGCAACGGCCTCGAGCGCGTCCACCACCCCTTCGAGCGGTCGGGCGGTTTCGGGGTCGTCGACGATCGGGGCGAGGGTGCCGTCGAAGTCGCTGAACACCCCCGCCGGGCCGCTCTCCTGGAGAAAGGGAGCGAGGGCGGAGGCGAGCTCGGTCATGGCAGTCGGAGGTCGGCGCCGGCGATGAGCACTATGTCCGCATCCCTCGTTTCCGGCACTGGAGTGCTGTCGTCGAGGGGCCGCACCGAGCTGAGGGGAAGCTGGAGCAGCTGGGCCAGGGCTCGGGCTTCAGCCTCGAAGCCGGCCCGGTAGGCCACCAGGGAGGTGTCCAGCACCCGGCTCGAGTCGATCGGGGCCAGGGCGTTGTAGTTGCTGTTGCGGAGGAACTCGTTGGCCTGCGCCCCCAGGCCCGAGGTGTTGGTCCCGTTGGCGGGCAGCACCTTGACGTCGGCCGGAGGGCGCGCCACGGCCGTCGACGTGGGCGGTAGCACGGACACGCTGGGGAGCGGTCGGGCCGTCGTCGGTGACGTCTCCGTCTCGATCTCGGTGAAGGGGACGGACGCGTCGTCGAACTCGTTCAACAGGAGGATGCCGAGGAGCACGGCCGCCGCCACCAGCAGCAGGCCGCGCGGCCCTACGGCCGTCGGTTGGGATCCTTGCCCTTCGGGAAGGCCCACCTGCCCTGGCCTCAACGGCCGCGCGGCAGAACCGCCGAGCGGCCCTCGATGCGAGCCCGGCGCCGGTTGGCCCGCAGACGCCGGAGCCGGCGCACCAGGAGCGGGTCGTAGCCCGCCGCGTCGCTAGACGTGGCCAAGGCGCCGAGGAGCTCGTAATAGCGGGCGGGCGACAGCTGGAGCTGGTTCCGAATCGCGGTTGACTTGGTACCCGGCTCCGTCCACCACGATCGTTCGAAATCGAGGATGGCGCGGTCGCGGTCGCTGAGACCCATTGGGGGCAGGTTGCCCCCAACGCCGGGCGAGGTCAAGCATCCCCAGCCGATAGCTTGGGCGCCGTGGGCGCATCGTCCACCGGCCGGTGTGGCGCAGTCCGGTAGCGCAGGCGACTTGTAATCGCCAGGTCGTCGGTTCGAATCCGACCACCGGCTCGACAGTTACCGGCAGGTACGGGTGTGTCAACCCACCTTCAGGCTCAGGATCTCCCTGGGCGGCTTTGGTCGATCCTCCGGGTCGGTGTCCTCGGCGATGATGACGTAGTCGCCAGGCCGGAGATCGACACTGAGGGTGAAGTCGGTCAGGCCCTCGAAGTCGAAGCCGCCGAATAGGACCTGGCCCGGGACCTGGCCGGCGGCGCCCACCGCAGGGGGTTCCTCACTTTCGAACAGCCGGACGAATGCCTCGTCGAGCTGCGCGAGGGTCGCCCCCGGGTTCAGCCTGGCGATGCCCGGCTCCAGCTGGCTGCCGCCGGCGGCGGCTTCGAACTTGAGCGTGTGCCGGCCCGGCGTGAGGTTTGCCGGCCCCTGGACGGGCTGGCCCGGAGCCACCCTGTAGGTCGCGTCCGGCGTAGGCGCCGGCGGGGCGGTCCCGGACACGACCTCGAGCTGGTTGATCATCCCCTTGGAGAAGTGAGGGGATCCTTCGCCTTCGGTAGGAATGAAACACACCAAGGCGTACGTGCCCGGGGTGAGGTTCGACACCGTCACGTCGGCTGACTCTCCCGGCGACATGAAGTTCCCCGGAAGACCGACTTGGTCGACGATCTCGGCCGTGGGGTCCTGCTCCTCGCCGGCTCCGCCCTGCGCTCCCGACGTCGTGGTCGACGAACTGGTGGTGGCCGCCCCGGACGAGGTGGTGGGGGCGCCGCCAGCGGTGGTCGTCGGGCCTCCTCCGCCACCGGGGGGCCCCTGGCTCAGGGCGGCGGTCAGGTCGCCAAGGGTCTTGCCCGGCTTGAACTTGGCCAGCCCCATCATGTGGAACTCCTTGCCGACGTTCGAGATCCTGAGGGTGCCTCCTGAGATCAGCGGACCACTGACGTTGTAGGCGTAGTCGCTCATGGCCACCGTGACGGAGGCCGATCCCACGGGCTGGGCGGTGGTCGTCTCGCTTGTCTGCGACGCTTCGTCGTCGTCGTCATCGCCGCAGGCGGCCATTGACAGGGCCATCAGGCCTACCAACGCCATCACGGGTACGAACCGTCGGTTCCTTCTCACCCCAGCCTCCTCATGTCAAAGAGAGCCGGACGATACTGACTCGTAAGCCGGGTGTCGAGGGGCTGGACGGTTCCGGAGCTAGTGCCTCGGCCGCCATCCTTCGCTCGTTTGGGGGTCCACCACTCCTGAGGGCGCCGAGGGCACGGTTGAGGCAT
>JAIVIH010000182.1 GCA_020200615.1 Actinomycetota bacterium
AGGCCGAGGCACATGACCAGGATGGGGTTCATGACCGAGTTGACGTTGTAGGGGCAGATGTAAGGAAGGCCCAGGGTGAGGACGTCGGCCTGGCCCTCCACCGGCACCAGTTGCTGGCGGTAGACGGTCTCGGTGGTGGCCGCGTGCACGGCCTCGACCTCGCCCGCGTTCACCCCGGTCATGGCGTGAGGGGACTTGATGCCCTGGAAGATGGGTCGGGCCAGGGACGTGGGCGTGCGGTCGAGCGCCTTCTTCGTCGCCAGGTAGGAGCCCCGGTCTATGGCCGACCACTCCCACTCGCGCTTCTGGAGGAAGGCGAAGGGCTTGGGGAAGGTGTCGGTGTTGAGGGTGGTCTCGATCTGGAAGACCTTGATGCCGGATTCGGCCATCAGCCGCCCCATCCGCCAGTTAGAGGAATGCAGCTCGGACCGGGTCTGGTCCATCACCGAGCGGCTGTGCTGGAGAGTGTGGACGTTGTGGTGGTGGCGCAGGCTCCGATAGGTGGTGAGGCCCGTGCCGAGACTCTTGTGGCCGCCGTCCATGGCCACCAGGTTGATGTTCACGTACACCAGCAGGTCGCTGGTGGCGGCCCGCTTGTTGAGTTCGACCAGCTCCCCGGCCGCCGTGTTCCCGATCACGATCAGGTTGTCGGGATCCTCGCCGTCGTGCTGCTGGAGACGGCCCTGAGGTGCGAAGGCGTCGTAGACACGGTCGCCGAGGGCGTGACGGAGCTCGGCTTCCGTCATCCGCCGGTGGAGACCGAGAGCGGCGATCAGGACCACGTCGTCGACCCCGGCGTCGGCCGCCAGGTCGAGCACGGCTTCGATCACCCGCTGACGGTTGTCCGGCTGGCGCATGGGCGGGAGCGGGAGCGAGAGGTCGTCGAAGGCGATGGTCAGGCGCATGCCCGGCCGGAGGAGGGCGGGGAGGGGATCCGAGTCGCCGAGCGGATTCAAGAGGGCATGGCGGATGGCGGCATCGGGATCTTCCAGGGCGGCGAGGGGCTCGTTCGGGTAGACCACCCGGCTTCCGGAGGGCAGCCGCTCCAGGTTGAAACCCTCACCCGAGTGGAACAGGATCGGCGGGGTCGACCGGTCGACCTCCAGCACGAACCCGGGGCGGGTGTGGCCTGTGCGCACACCCCCGTTGACCTGCTCGGTTCCGTAGGCGTAGGAGCCGCGGAGGGTGACCTGTCGTTGCCATAGGGGCGTCAGGTCGACCGATATCGTCGACGGCATCCCCAGGAGGACGATCAGCCCGCCCGGGCGGACGACGGCGAGGTCCTCGGCCAGGGAGGCCTCGCTTCCCACGCAATCCACGACCACGTCCGCCCCGCCCGAGAGCGACGCACCCACGCGCAGAGCACCCGTCGCCCGCCGCACGGCCCGCCGGGCCTCGTCCGGCCCGACCACGAGGTCGGCGCCCATACTCGATGCCAGCTGGCGCTGCTCGGGATGCTTCGCCACGGCGAGGATGGTGGCGGGGGTGGCGAAGCGCCGCAGAGCGGCCACGGCGCACAGGCCGAGGGTGCCGGCGCCCAGGACCAACACCGTCCCGCCGAGGCCGAGAACGCCGTGGATGGCACAGGCCGCGGGCTCGACCATTACGGCCGCCTCGTCCGAGAGGGCATCCGGAACCGCGTGCAGCTGGCTCTCGTGGGCCACCAGGCCGGTCGACCAGCCGCCACCCGTGTCCGAGCAGTAGCCGGTCTGGAGACCGGGCTCGAGGTGCCCGAAGGCGACGCGCTCGCAATAGTCGCTCCGCCCCTGGGCGCAGCCGCGACAGGGCGGGGCGATCCCTCGGGCGGCGCAGCCCAGGACCGGCTCGATGACCACCCGGCGGGCTGCGCCCGGGCCCGCGGGGCCCCTACCACCGTCCACGTCACCCACGACCTCGTGGCCGGGCACGAAGGGGAAGGACACGATGGGCCCGAAGTAGGCCGACGACCGGCCGTCGATGGTCGACAGGTCCGAACCGCAGATGCCGGCCAGGCGGGGACGGACCCGGTGCCAGCCCGGGCCGGGAAGGTCGGGCTCGTCGACCTCCGTCAGGCTCAGCGGTCCCACCCTCGCCCCCAGCCCAGCGACGAGGGAGCCGGCCACGCGGGCGGCGGCGTAGCGCGGCAGTGAACGCTCGAAGAGCAGGGCCCTCACGAGGACGCGGCTTCGATCCGAAGCCGACCGCGGGGGTCCGCCGGCCGGGGCGCGAGCGGCAGGGGCGGCCGGGGAGCGCCCGGGGCCCGGGTCCACTGCTCGACGTGCCACCCGCGCTTGCGGGCGATGGCGGCCAGCTTGGGCTCGGCATTGACCGCCACCGGGAACCCGACCGCCTCCAGCATGGGCAGGTCGCTGGCCGAGTCGGCGTAGGCCACCGATTCGGACATGGACAGGCCCTCGGCGTCGGCGTAAGCGGACATGAGGAGGGCGCGGGCTTCCCCGGTGGGCGGGATGTCGAGGAGCTCGCCGGTGAGGACGCCGTCGCGCTCGTCCATGCGGGCGCACACGACGTCGTCGAACAGAGGCCGCAACGGCTCGATGACGAAGTCCAGCGCGCCGGTGATGAGCACGGTCCGGGTGCCCGCCCGGCGGTGCTCCCGCACGCGGCGGAACCCGGCGGGGAAGGACTTGGTCAGCAAGAGGTAGCTGAAAAGCTCCCAGGAGTCGGCCCTCAGCCTGGCCACCGACGCACCCTCGTACCGACGTAGTCCAGGGCCCGTTCGGCCTGGGTCCGCCGCTCCTCGATCTGGCCGCTGATCTCCGCCCGCTCGCCGCGGATGGGAAGGGTCGTGAGGGCCCGCTCAGCCGCCTTCAGACCCTGGATGCCCCGCTCCAGCTGGCGGAGCACCTTGCCCCGACCTCCGAAGGACCACTCGGGAGTGACGATGGGCTGCCCGTGGCTGTCGTACAGGGGGTGCTCACGGAAGTAGTCGCGCACCAGCTCGACCAGCTCGTCGTACCGAAGCGGGTTCCGTGAGCCGGTGGCGACCTGGTAGACGGGCGCCCCCGGCTCGGGCCCGATGGCGGCCACGGCCAGGATGGCCGCCACCACGAAGTCGACGGGGATGACGTCGACCACGCTCTCGGGGATGCCGGGGAAGTCCTTCAGGAGCCCCCGCCCGTAGGAGATGATCACCGGCTCGGCCATGCGGAAGCCCCGGATCCAGCCCGGGTGAGGGTCGTCCGCTGCCGACTCGATGATGGACGGCCGCACCACCGTCACCGGCACCGGCCCCTTGACCTCCTGCACCGCCCTCTCGGCCAGGGCCTTGGTGTAGGCGTAGGCGTCGGGCCAACCCAGAGCCTTGGCCCGGGCCCGACCGGCCTCGACCAGCCTGTCGGCCACCCACTGCTCGCGCAGCCGCTCGGCCTTGGCCGCGAGAAGGGGAGGCCCGGCCGCGCCCAGCTCGGAGCGGGCTGCCTTGGTGAACCGGCTGAGCAGCTCGGGCCGCCGGCTCTCGGCCTCGGCGTCGGCGCGGGCGCGCCGGGCGGCGGCGACCTCACCCCGCCAGGCCACCTCGGTGGAGAACGGAGTCTCGGACAGGGGGGCCTCGGGCGCCCGACCTCGGCGGCTTCCGGCCACGTACGCAGTGGACACCGTGACCACGTGAGGGGTGACGCCGGCCTGGTTGAGCACCTCCAGCACCCGCACCGGTCCCAGGAGGTTGGTCTCGACCGCTTGGTCGATGGGGGCGTCGAAGCTCACCTGGGCGGCCGAGTGCAGGACCGTGTGGCACGCCGTGAACAGGGCCAGGCCCTCGTGGTCGAGGCCCAGGCCGTCGACGGAGACATCTCCCCCCACCACCCGCACCCGTCGGGCGATCTCCTCGTCGAACCGGTCACCGAGCTCGGCCCGCAGCCCCCGGAGGGCGTCGTTGCCGAAGATCTCCCGCCGGGCGCGGTCAGCGGGGGTGGCGCGACGGCCGGGCCGCAGGACGAGCAGGAGCTCGCAGTCGGGAACCGCCCTTAGTAGGCGCTCCACCAGAGCGGTGCCGAGGAAGCCGGTCGCACCGGTGATGGCGACGCGACGGCCGGCCAGGGCATTTCGAATCATTCCCGCATCTTCCTAGCAGGACCGCTGTTCGGGCAAAGGGGTTACATCCGCCACCGGCCTTCCGCCTCCCCGAGACCACCGGTTTCCCTCTGGGGCTCCTGTTGCTACCGTGGCTGAAGTGGCTGATGTGAGAAACCGGAGGGGGCTCGCCCTCATGGCCGCCGGGCTCCTGGCCCTGGTGCTCATCGTGACCAGCACCCAAGCCGACGTCATCTCCCAGTACGAGGGCCTCCAGGACCGGATCGCCGACCAGCTCGACGAGCTGAAGGCCGTCCGCTCGAAGGCCGAAGCCGAGCGTGACGTGGTGGACGAGCGCCGGGCCGAGCTCCAGGGGGAGCGCGACGCCCAGGACGAGGTCCGCCACGAGGTGGAGCGGGAGATCGAAGTCCGGAACGACCTGCTGCAAGAGGTGCTGGCCCGGAAGGCGGAGTTCGACGCCCCGGTGCTCGCTCTGCAGCGCCAGTCCGACGCGGTGGCCGAGAGCCTCCGGCAGCGGGAGGGCTCGCAGTCGAGCTCGGCGTCGGGCGGGCGGTTGACCGCGCCGATCCCGGGCGCGGCCGTCGTCTCCACCTTCGGGCCCCGGGTCCACCCCATCTACGGCGACGTTCGGGTGCACACGGGCGTCGACCTGGCGGGGGGCACGGGGGAGCCGATCCGGGCTGCCGCCGACGGGGTGGTGGGCAGCGCCGGCTGGCTGGGCGGGTACGGCCAAGCCGTGATCATCGAGCACGGCGGTCCCCTCGCCACCCTCTACGCCCACCAGAGCCAGATGCTCGTGGACCCAGGACAGCAGGTCAGCCGGGGTCAGGTGATCGGCCGGGTGGGTTGCACCGGCTCCTGCACCGGGCCCCACCTGCACTACGAAGTGCGGATCGACGGCACCCCTGTCAACCCCGCCTCGTACCTCTAGCTCCGTCAGGCGCCGGGGGGTCGACGCATCGACCCGGGCCGTCCGGCGAGACTAGCGACGTGCCCGCCGGTGAATCCGACTACCTGTATCGGCTTCTGACCAAGCTGGGTCTGTCCGACTTTGCGGCGGAAACCGCCCATCTGCTCATCCAGCGGCCGCTCGAGATCCTTCTCATCCTCATCGCAGCCAAGGTCGTCAGCCGCGTGGGCGCCCGTGTCGCCAGCCGGTCGGTGCAGAGGCTGGTGTCCCGGTCGGTGCGAGGCCTGGTCTCGCCTCAGTCCACGACCCGAGCGGAGACCCTCGCCGGGGTCGTGGCCAGCCTCATTCGCATCTTCGTGTGGACGGTTGCCGTCCTGGTCATCATCGACAAGCTGGGCATCAACCTCGGGCCCCTCCTGGCCGGGGCCAGCATCGTGGGCGTGGCCGTAGGTTTCGGCGCCCAAAGTCTGGTACGCGACTTCCTCTCCGGTTTCTTCGTCCTCGCCGAGGACCAGTTCGGCGTGGGCGACGTCATCACCGTCCTGGACGTGACCGGGACGGTGGAGGAGGTCAACCTTCGCATCACCCGCCTGCGGGCCTTCGACGGGACGGTGTGGTTCGTGCCCAACGGGGAGATCCGCAAGGTCGGCAACGCGGCCAAGGAGTGGACGAGGGCGGTGGTCGACGTGCCCATCGCACCGAGCGCCGACGTGACCGCGGCGTTGACCGCCATCCGGGACGAGGTGTCCGGCATCTCCGAAGAGGAGGACTGGGCCGAGGCCTTGCTCGAGGAGCCGGAGGTGCTCGGAGTCGAGACGGCCCTGACCGAAGGCTTCACCATCCGGGTCGCGGTCAAGGCTCGGCCGGGTGACAAAGCTCGTGTGGCCCGGGAGCTCCGAGCCCGGATCGGCGGCAGGCTCCGGCGTGACGGGCTCCTCCCGCGGGAGGTGACCGAGCGCCCGCCCGGCTCGCCCCCGACCGGCGTCAGCGCTTGATCAGTTCCTCGAACAGCTTGAGGTGCTCTTTCACGCACCGTTCGATGGAAAAGTAGCCCTCGACCGCGGCGCGGCAGGCGGTGCGGTCCAGGCTGGCCGCCTTGCCGATGGCGGTGGCCATGGCCGACTCGTTCTCGCAGATGAAGCCGGTTTTCCCTTCCTCGATTACTTCGGGAACGGCCCCCTCCGGGAAGGCCAGCACGGGGGTGCCGCACGCCAGCGACTCGAGCATGACCAGGCCAAAGGGCTCGTTCCAGCGGATGGGGAAGAGCGTGCAGCGGGCGCCGGCCAGGAGGGCCACCTTCTCCTCGTGGGGGACCTCGCCCACGTACCGGACGCTGTCCGAGAGATGCGGGGCGATCTCCTTGTCGAAGAACTGGTGCTCCCAGGGCTCTCGGCA
>JAIVIH010000183.1 GCA_020200615.1 Actinomycetota bacterium
GCGACGGTGATGCAGGAACGATTCGAGAACCCGAGGGAGATTCTCGGGGATCGGCTCCGGGAGGGATCGCTCTACCGGCTCCTGGCCGACACCGGTGACCGGCTGTTCGGCGACGACTACTTCAGCACGCTCCTAACGAGGCCAGCCTCGGACCGCCGAGAAGCCGGGCGCGCCTCACCCGTCGCGTCTGACTTCGGCGCGACCCTTACCAAACCACTCTCCGCCGCTCCACTTCCGTGGGTCGCCCCCACCGAGCAGAACCGGGTGCCGCAAAGGGTCATTGATCCCGGTCGTGGCAGGTCACGACCCATGTTGATCATCCTCCCGAGGCCGTGACCGCGCAACCGGAACTTGCCTCAGATGAAAAGACCGCCATAACCAAGGAGCCCTAGGGATTCCGGCGGAAGACGACCCACCCGTCGTCGTCGCGATACACCGTCCGCCAGTTGGCGTTCAGCTCGAGGACATGCGCCAGGGGTCGATCCGTCTGCCACAGGACGACGTCGACGCGATAGCGGTCCAGGATCTCCTGTGACCCGGGCCGGCCCCGCAGGAGGGAGATGTAGTCCTTCGGGATCCGCACCGGGTACATGTCCACCCGATCGTCGACGAAGATCCGGGCTCGGCGCCCGAAGCGAAAGCTGAGGTAGTTGCCGACGACGTCCTGATGGGCCAGCCGGTGGGTATTGGCGAGAAGGCCTTCACGGTCGAGGAACGTAGCCGCCCGGATCGGGTACGGCCGCAGGTTCAGGGGTTCACTCGCGGCCACCGAACTGCCGAAAATAACGAAGGCGATGGCCATGGTCGCAGCCAGGGCGCGGTTGATCCGGAGCTGGCGTTCCGTCTCCACCCGCCGGGGCGCGGCGGCGTCGGGACGCCTCAAGATCCGGGCCAGCACGGGCGCCAGGACGATGGCGAGGATGGGCAGGTTCCTCACCGCGTACAGACCGGTTACGAGGAACGTGACGGCGGGGACCGAGTCGCGCCATGTCAATCGGGCTCGGAAGAGCAGGACGAGGGCAATGGCAAGGAAGACCAGGGCCAGACGGTTGCGGTGGAGATGGAAGTTGGGCGACTGCCATTCGCCGATGAACTCGAAAACGCTGCGCTTCTCGCCCAGCGTGAACGGGAAGAGCAGGAGCCGGGCGCCCAAGGGGTTGATGGCGGCGATCGCCAGACTGCCGAGGAAGGCCCAGACGTAGCGGAGGGTGTCCCTCGGCAGGTCCTTCCAGTCCAGCCACTCGCCGAGGCCCCGGGCGCCCAGCCAAACGAGACCGAGGGGAAAGGAGCCGTGGCTGTTCACCCAGAGCCACACGACCGGCACCAGCAGCCACGGTGTGCGGCGTCGCTCGACGATGCTGATGGTCAGGGCCATGCAGATGAGCCCGAAGAGCAGGGGCCGCGGGCTCCAGTGGCTGATCCCGATGCCGATGGCCAAGCTCGCCGAAAGCGCGGTCCGCAGCGGCGAGCCGGCCCGGGCCAGCCGGGCGACGAGCCACGCCAACAGGGCCATCAGGATGGCCTGCTCGAGCACGACCAGCCGGGAGCCTCCCAGGCGGTGGGCCCACCCGTAAGTCCACTCCGGCAGCCAGCTCTGCACGACCCAGTCGGTGCCCTGGGCCGTGTACGAGTAGGGGTCGACACGGGGGATCCCCGCCCCTCGCACCATGTCAATGCCCGTCCGCAGGTGCGTGAGCATCGAGTTGTCCCTGATGGCGAGGACGCCCACCCGAAATCCCAGGAGGACGAAGGCGGAGACGAACAGGGACTCGAGGCTGGGTGCCCGCAATCGCTTCAGCAGTGACAAAACTTGCCGCCTGAAGTGGGGCGGGGGCAGCTCGAACTACGGAGCGTCCTGGTCCTCCGGGGAGGAAGCCGGAGCGCCGGTGTCACTGAGGGCCTCGGCCGGGACCTGGTCAGTCCCGTCCCCCTCGGCTTCGCTTGCCGCCTCGGTCGCGGATTCCGTGCCCGCCTCGCCCTCGTTCGACGCCAGCTCCAGCGCCGCCAGCTCGGCCCAAGCGGCCTGACCCTCGGACTCGGGCGTGAACTCGGCTGCGGGGAAGTCACCGATGTAGTTGCCCTGCTCGTCGAAGGCGTGCTCGCCGAACGCCTCCTGATACTCGGAGGCGACGACCCCGCCCTCGGCCGCCTGCTTGATGGAGAGGCTGATGCGCCGGCGCTGGAGGTCGAGGTCGATGATCTTGACCCAAAGCTCCTCGCCCGGCGTGACCACCTGCTCG
>JAIVIH010000184.1 GCA_020200615.1 Actinomycetota bacterium
GCGCCCGACGCCGAGGCTGCAAACCGGGTGCATCGCGAGGCCCACGGTCTCGTGGCCGACGAGATCTACCAGGTGTCGGAGCACTCCTAGGAGCGTGCGCCGGTGGGGGTATCAGGCGTCCGTTCGAAAGCCGATACAGGCTCCGGCAGGCACGCGAGTGCCGCTTGCCGGCGCTTGGGCTCGCACCACCGCTGAGGCGTCAGAGGGGTCGCCAATGGGCACCCCGTTCTCGACTACCTGGAGTCCGCTGGCTTGCGCAATGGCAACGGCGTCGCCGAGGTGTTGTCGAATGAGATCCGGGACCGTCACCAAGTCGAAGCCACCGACCTGGCAACCGACGCGAGCACCGGCAGGGTCAGCAGAAGGTGTGGCGGGCGGTGAGGAATCCGACTTGTCGTCGTGGAACAGCACGTACCCGGCGAGGCCTCCGGTGAACAGGATCACACTGGCGATGGCGACTCCAATCCATCGGCGCATGCGGACCATCTTCGCGCTATCCCCAGCGGGAACGCCGCTGAGAACGAATGATCAGAACATGCCGTTGTCGTTGGCCGCGGTCTCGGGGATCACCTGAAGGACGTCCCAGTGTTCGACGATCCTCCCGTCGTCATCGAAGCGGAAGATGTCGATTCCTGCGTAGTCGTGGTCCCCTGGCCACATCTGGTGACAGTGGAGCACGGCGAGATCGCCTTCGGCTGAGACTGCGCTTGATCTCGACACGCTTGCCCGGAAACTCAGTGGCCATGCGCTCGAAGTACTCGATGAAGGCCTCCTTGGCGTCGGCGACTCCTGGGTTGTGCTGGGTGTAGGACTCCCCGACGTACCGTTCCACGGCCTCCCGAAGCCGACACTGGTTGAATATGAGGTCGTCGAACGCGGCGGCGTCGACCTTCATTTGGTGCGGCTGTCGGCGCGCTGATGTGCTCTTGGTCGTATCCCAGGGCCCGCGGTGGAATGCTGGGAACTGGTGACGCTCGGCTCGTGCAGTTCGAGCGGGTCGACTGACCTCGAGGAGAAGGAGCGCCTAGCGTGGGCCCTTGGTTCCAGTTAGTCGGCTTGGTACGAGGCTAGGAGGATTGATGGCGTTGAACTTGAACAACATCATGCTGGGTTCGGAGGATCCCAAGCGGCTGGCCGACTTCTACAGCGGGGTGCTGGGCGCTCCGAATCCTGCCTGGAGCGACGAGGAGAACGGCTGGTTCGGCTTTCAGTCGGGCGATGGCAGCATCGCCATCGGCCCTCACAGTGAGGTCAAGGGCAAGAACGAGCAGCCAGGGCGCATCATGCTGAACTTCGCCACGCCCGACGTCAACGGCGAGTTCGAGCGCATCAAGGCCCTGGGTGCCGAGGTCGTCGCCGAGCCCTACGAGCCCGGGGGCGGCGGCGGGATGGTGATGTGTACCTTCGCCGACCCCGACGGCAACTACTTCCAGCTGGCGCCGCCCTGGAACCCAGAGGGGATGTAGTCACCCGGCTCCACACGCGACAGGGGCGGCTGAGGCCTACGCCAACGTCTCCAACGTCACGGCGACGTCGTCCGGTGACGGCATGGAAGCGATCGACTCGCTGACCCGGTGGGCTGCGACGCGGAAGGCTGCATCGCCGAGAAGCCGGACGATCGCACCGCGGATGGCGTCGGCGGATCCCTCGCCGGGCATCAAGGAGATGCCCGCTCCCGCCGTGGCGACCGCAGCCCCGTTCAGGAACTGATCCGCGCCCTGAGGCAGGCAGAGCTGCGGAATCCCCAGGGTGAGCGTCGCCAGCACGGTTCCGGACCCAGCGTGCGAGACGACGACATCGCAGTGCGGCAATACCAGGTGCTGCGGCACGTAGCGCTCCACGCGCACGTGCGGCGGTTGGGCGCCGACCACCGCGGGGTCCGCCTGAGGACCGACGGTCACGAGGATGCGGGCGTCGAGATCGTGCAGGGGGGCCAGGATCCGCTGAAGCAGCGCGGCGTCGTTGAAGACCGTGCCCACGGTCACGTAGACCAGCGGATGGTCTGACGCACCGGGCGGCAAAGGACGGGGGGAGGAGCTGTCGAGGTGGCCGTCATCGGAGACGGGCCGCATCAGCTGGCGGCGAGGGACGTGGGACGCGGTGCCGGGCTGCAACCCGGGCGGGTAGATGTCGAGATAGAGGGTGGTCGTAGGTCCCCCCGTACGGACGCGGCTCGAGTCCCCGCGACCGTCAAAGCGCTGCCACCTCCGCGCCGGCGGCCGCCACCCGTCGCTCG
>JAIVIH010000269.1:0-8614 GCA_020200615.1 Actinomycetota bacterium
TTTCCCGGTCGGGCCACGGCACGGGTCGGTTCGGTGCCGAAGAACCGCACCTTCCCTGTTTCGGCATGATCGGCTAGGCGGCCCCGACCGCCGGTGGCATCGATCAGCCGCCGCTTGAGGTCCTGGCCGGGTGGAGGCCCGGGCTGGCCCTGAGCCAGGGCCGGGCCTGCGCCAACGGCGACGATGGACATGGCCGCGCAGAGCACGCCGGCCCGTCTCCAACTCCTCTCGTCCGATCCCCTCTCCGACCGACTCGCCGCCAAGGCGCGCCGACGCGCCTGCAAACCCGACCCGAACACGCCGTACCCTCCCGATCCGAAGCGACCCATCAGATGCCGATGCCGCCGAGGCGCCGACCGACCCTCCCCGTCGGAGCATGCTCTCGAGGCCTCAGCCTGTCAAGAAAGTAGAAAGCCGCCCCTTCTAAGAGCGCCATTATAGAAGCTAGTTGCTAGTTTTGTTCTGCCGGTGTAAGATCGGGAGGATCCCTTCCCGACTAGAAGGAACAACATGACACTCGTCGAACCGATTCCCGACAAGGTCCAGCCGCGCCAGTGCGGTCGGTGCCGGAAGATGTTCGAGGGCGACCCCACCCTCCACCAGACCGCCCTTCCCACGTGGTGGCTGTGCCCCCCGTGTCGAGTGGCCCTTCTGGGGAGCTAATCCAGGAAAGCAACGGGGAGAGCCTTGCTGCTCACGGCCTGGGCCAGGTCGGTGAGGCGGAGATTGTGGTTCCGGGCGTGTCGCCGCAACCGGATGAAGGCCTGCTCCATGTCGAGGTCGGCACTCTCGGCGACCACACCCTTGGCCTGTTCGATCACGATCCTCGTCCGGAGGGCCTGGCTCAGCTGATCGTTCATCACCTGGGCGTCGCGCGCCGCCCGCTGCTGCAGGATGGCGATGGTGGCCACGTCAGCAAGGGCCTGAGCGGCGATCACATCGGCCTCGTCCATCGACCCCTCGTCGATCCGGAACAGGTTGAGGGCGCCGATGTTCTGGTTTCGCAATCGCATCGGTAGGGCGTGAACAGAGCGGAATCCGGCCTCCATCGCTTTGGGGCTGAAACGGGGCCAGCGGCCGTGGTCGCCGAGCTTGAGGTTCACGATGGGCCGGCCGCTGCGGAAGCAGTCGACGCAGGGTCCCTCGTCCGCTTGGGTCTCGAAGAGCTCGAGCACCCTCATGGCTTCGCTGGATGACGCCAAGACTCGCAGCTGCCCGTCCGGCGCGGCCAGCATCAGGCCGGCGGCGGCCACATCGACGACCTCGACGCATCTCTCGGCGAGCAGGGTCAGCAGGTCCACCACGTCGAAGTCCTCGACCAGGCTGTCGGCCAGCTCTACCAAGGTTTGGGCGAGCATCGCCTCGCGCGGCATATTTAGCCCCCCGTTCCCAGCTCTCCGAGTGTTCGATAGCGACGGCGATTCTAGCGATCTCGTTCGCCGAAGCGAAGCTCCCGGGCGACGACTTCGGCCGCCACGTCGCCCAGGACCCGCTGGTTGGCAAACGCATGGGCCCGAATGCGCACCAGGGCCTGGGCCACGCTGACGTCGAGCTGGGCAGACACCATCCCTGCCGCCTGGTGGACCACGTACTGGAAGTTGGAGCCCTTTTCGAGCTCAGTCGCCAGCACTCCCGTGTCGCAGCCCGCCTGCATGGCCAGCACCGCTTCGGCGGCGACGTCGGCCATTGCCAGGGCGTCGGCGTGCTGGTCGTCGGTCAGGGGCCCGGGCCGGTCGGCGTAGAGGTTCAGAGCCCCGAGGCGTACGGATCCGATGGCCATGGGGAAGCCGTAGATCGCCCGCACCCCGGCCTCGACGGCCGGTCTGGAAAAGGCCAGCCACCGTGGCTCGGCCGGGTGGGCGAGATCGGGCTCGAGCACCGGGCGGTCGAGCTGGTAGGCGTCCACGCACGGACCTTCCCCCAGCGTGTACTGCAGGTCCTCGATGAGCGCGCTGACCCCGCCCGTCGTGCATACCGAACCCAGGGGCAGCTCCCCCGACATCAGCATGATCCCCGCGCCGGTCATTCCCGTTACGTTCTTGCACACCTGGCATAGGCGCGGTCCCGTGGCTTCGCCGTCCCGCCCCTCGGCCAGTGCGGCCAGGATCCGGATCCGTCGCTCACCGTTCACAGCCGGGGTCCGGACGCGCCGGAAGCCGCCGGAGTAGCCGGTTGCATGGGCTGCTTGCGAGCCATCCAGACATCCCTGGGTATCGACCCGAATAGACATGCGCTGCCAGGGTCCTGAGCATCGCCCGCACCGACGCTACACCCGGCGTCGGATTGCCGATCCCCGGGGGCGCCGACAGCACCGCTTCGTAGACACGGCCGGCGGGGCATGCCTAGAATGCCCAGGTCGATTGATCGCTCGGCGGTCGTTCGACGCAGTTCGTTGCCCAAGACCCCGGCAGCGTCCCTTAAGTGGACGATGCTTTCGGAGGTCGGGGTGGCCGTGAAAGAGCGGATTCCGGGTCGGTATCGGTTCGCATTGACGCGCCCTCGCTGCACGGCTCCTCCCGGTCCTGCGACCCGATGCAAGGGAACCCCATGGCGGTGATGTGGAACCCCGTCTTCGACTGGGACAACGAGAGCTGGAGGGACGAAGCCGCCTGCCGCCATACGGATGCCGACCTCTTCTTCCCGGTCGGGACCACGGGGGCCGCGATCGGTCAGATCGAGGCGGCCAAAGAGGTCTGCCGGTCATGCCCCGTGCAACGGGCCTGCTTGCAGTTCGCCCTCGAAACCAACGAGGAAGCGGGCATCTGGGGTGGACTAGGCGAAGACGAGCGCCGCAAGCTCAGAGCGGTCTGGCGGATGGGCCGCCGGACCCCGATGAGATCGGTGAACGCCTGAGGCGGCACAGTTCCTCTGCCGTCGCTGGCACCAGGAGACGTCGGAGCCCAGCCGGCCCGGTGGTGACCCTCTAAGGCGCCACCGGGTCGGCGACCAAATTCGGGGTCAGCCCGGGCGACCCCACGCCACTCTGCCACTCACGTTGTTTCGGACTTCGCCGTTCGACGGGTGCGACCAGGCGGGGGTGATGTCGAAGACCTTGTCGAGGCCCACCGCCTCCAACGCTGCGGCCACGGTGGCCGTCGGGCCGCTCAGCACCAGGTCTCCGCCCCGCTTCTGCAGGCGCTTCAGGGCGTCAACGAGGACGGCGATGCCGCCCGAGTCAATGGACGTCATGCCCTTGAGGTCCAGCACGAGGTCGCGGTTCCCCTGCCCGTCGATCACGTCTATGAGGCGGTGCTTCAGTTGGTGAGCGGTGTTCCAGTCGAGCGCCCCGTGGACGTGGACGATGACCCTGCCGAGGGCGCGACTGAAGACGATCGAGAAGTCGGGACCGTCAAGCGTCATTCGGGCACTCCTCTGGTGGTGGAGACCCTCCCTGACTGCTCAAGGTAGGAGACCGCTCCGCCTCGAGGCGGCGTATGACCCTGACACTACACCGGGAACGCGAAAGCGTCCGCTGATATGCCCCGGCCCGACGATGGCCCCTCAGGTGATGGGCTCCACCGAGTACCCCCCGTCATCCACGATCAGGACGCCTTCGCCCTTGCCCATGGGCTCGATGAGCTCGCCCGCCAGCCCCAGCACCGCCGCTTCGTTGGTGGGGCTGTGGCCGACGACGAGGGCCCGACCGCCGTCGCCGAGCGAGGCGAAGACCCGCTCGAGGGCGGCCCCCAGCGAGCGGGCTTCGTCGTCGACGAAGCCCGCATCCACGTCGCGGAAGGAGGCCAGGTCGCCGCCCGATGCCTCGCCGGCGATGGCCCGCCACCGATCCTCGGCCTCCGAGCGCAGGCCCGCTTCGACGGTGACGCCGCCCGGAACAGCCTGGCCCAGACCGGCCAGCATGCAGGCCATGGCCTGGGTCGCCCGCTGCGCTCCCGTCGACACCGCCACCTGGTAGTCGCCAGTCAATCCCCGACCGATCTCGAGGGCCGCCTCGACGCCTTCGGGCGTGAGGATGTCCCCGTCGTTGTCGGTGTGCCGCCGCAGCTCGACCGTCTTGGCCATGGCTCAGACTACCGGCGCCTCCTGCCTCTAGAGTTTCCGGTTACACGGCGAACTTCTGAGGGAGGTCGACAATGACCGACAGCCCGAACCAGCAGGCCGGCAGCGAGGGGTACGGGGCCGACCTTCTCGCCCTCCATCTCCTCCGTGCGACCCAGGCGGCCGCGCTGGCCTGCGTCCCGTGGGTGGGCCGCGGCGACAAGGAGGGCGCCGACGACGCCGCCGTCGAGGCCATGCGGGACGCCCTGGGAAGCGTTCCCGGCAAGGGGCGGGTGGTCATCGGCGAGGGCGAGAAGGACGAGGCGCCCATGCTGTACACCGGCGAGGAGGTCGGCGACGGGAACGGGCCCGCATTCGAGCTGGCCATCGACCCCCTGGAGGGCACCGACTACTGCGCCAGCGGCCTCGACGGGGCCCTCTCGGTCCTGGCCGCGGGGCCCCCGGACTCCATTTGGGCCACGTCAGGCTTCTACATGGACAAGCTGATCGTCGGCCCCGGCGCCAAGGGGAAGATCGACATCGACGCATCCGTCGACGACAACCTCGACCGGGTGGCGGAAGCGCTGGGCAAGAAGGTGAGCGACCTCGTGGTCGTAGTGCTGGACAAGCCCCGGCACGAGGACGTGATCGCCCACATCCGCGACAAGGGGGCGGGCGTCCTGGCCGTCCCCGCCGGCGACGTCATGGGCTCGCTCCGGGTGCTGCTGCCCCACGGGGGTGCCGACATGGCCCTCGGCGTGGGCGGCACGCCCGAGGGCGTGATCACCGCCTGCCTCACCCGGCTCCTGGGCGGCACCATGCAGGCCAAGCTCGCCCCTCAGAGCGACGAGGAGCGGGAGACCGTCGAGAAGGACGAGGGCGACCTCGACCGGGTGCTCACCACCGACGACATGATCCGCAGCGGCGATTGCCTCTTCATCGCCACCGGCATCACCGCCAACCAGCTCCTCCCCGCGCCCGTGGAGACGCCCGACGGCTGGCGCACCCACTCGTTCGTCGTCACCCCCGGCCACCCGGGCCTCCTCGTGGAGTCGCTCCCCCGGTGAGCCTTCTAAGCCGCTAGCCCTCCTCGAGCAGCGCCCGGAACCGGTCACGTCGCTCGAGGATCGAGCGACGGCGCGAGGACACCAGAAACTCGGGCGAGCCCAGCTCGAGACCACGATAGTGGCGCGTGCTGAAACCGCCGGCCCGCAGCATGGTGGTCGCCCGTTGCGAGACGCCGACTTGTTGCAGCCCGAAATGGGCCATGAGGTCCTTCACCAACATCCCGCCGCCCGAGGTTGAGAACAACTCGTTGGCCTTGCCGACGACCCAGCAGACGGCGGCCGCGGCGGTGTCGGCGCGTGCCCCACGCCGGAACACAGTTGGGTCGCCCGAGGCCACGATGTTCAGGAACCGCCGGCAAGCCGTGCGGTACTCGGCATCGAGCAGCTCGTCGCAGCACCGGTCGCAGAGGGCCAGGACCGCGCTCACTGGCTCCCGCACGTCATCCGGGATGCCGTCCCAGGAGAACTCCTCATCGGGGAGGGGACGGTCGTGAAGCCGGTCCAGGGCGGCCTCCCCGCCCACGGCGCGGCGAAGCGTGTCCAGCATCACCTCCCGGTAGTCCGGCTGATCGCCCGGCATCGACCACGGGTCATCGGCATCGAGAACGCCCACCGCTGCCAGCAGCGCCGCCGGACCCTGGAGCCGCGGGGAGCGGATGATGCGCTGGTACTCGGGCTCGAACCGATCGACGGCAGCCAGCGTCTCATCGGTGAGCGCCCGGCGAATACCCCGCTCCGCGTGGCAGAAGCGGATGAAGGCGCGCAGCAGGTGAGGCGCCTTCGACAAGTACGCGACATCGGCCACGATCTTCCGAGGAATCCAGTCGAGAAGGAGGATCTCAACCGCGACCGTGCTCCAACGGCGCGGATCGCCGGGACCGTACCCGGTCGCGAACCACAGGACTTGCTCCAGAAGGTCGATGTGGTCGTGGTCCAGCCCGGCGGCGAAGGGCGAGGCGAGGAACCGGGACGCCAGGGCCGCCTGGGCGTCGTCGTCCCACTCGGCTCGGACGTAGCCCTGGCCACCCTGCGGGAGCAGCCGTGTGACCCACTCGACCAACGGCCGGCACGCCGGCCAGGTGTCGGTCTCGAAGCGGGGGACGGTCATGGCGCCGGCGTCGATCGCCTCGGTGATCCGCGCCCGGGCGTCGGCGGGGTCGATGTCGTTCCAAGCGGTGTCGGGGTCATCTCCCGACTTCTCCCGCATGAACTCGATGAGCGCGGCGAGGCTCTCTCGGACGATGAAGGCGTCCTTGACCACCGTGCCGAGGTTGTGATCGATGTAGACGACCACCGCCATCTCCTGCCCAGTGGGGAAGCGGACGCCGATCATCACGTTGTCGCCGTCGCCGAGCACATGGACCATCTCCACAGTCCCGTAGGCCTCTACGTCACCCAAGCGCACGAGCCAGGTGGGCAGCGGATGGTCTCTGGTCACCAGTTCTCGGCGAATACGGGCGGCCAGCACCTCGTCGGGCGTCATCTCGGCGAATGCCGCAAGAAGGGCGGTCGTCTCCCGTTGTTCGACCTCGAGCAGAGTGCCGATCAGCGTCTCCCGGTCAAGCCGGGGAGGGCCTTCGCCGGGCCGAGCAAACGGGTCATCAGTGCGGGGGTCGACCACCGTCAGCAGGGTGCTGGCCTCGGCGAGGAGTGACAGCGGATGGTAGCCGGCGAGCGCCTGCGCCACGCCGTCCATGAGGTCGGGCTCACGGCCGCCCTCGGCTCGCGGCCCGGGGCGTCTGCCCGCCCGCGGCGGGGTTCCTTTGGGCGTGACCCGCCCACCGTGTCGGTGGCTTCGCCGCTTGCCCACGGCTTGAACTGTAGGTGCCGGGCCGAGCGCGGGCGGGGCGCAGCAGTCAGTGGCGTCCTTCTCCTCCCGTCGGACGGCTGACCGCCCGCCAGCTTCGGGCGGCGGTCGACGAGCTCGACGGAAGATGCGGGGAGCTCGACATCGTCGAGGTCGATGACGACCTTGCTCGGCACGCCGGTCACCTCGCCGAGCTCCATTCCTTGCGGGGCCAGGACGCCGTCCACCTCGCCGCCGCCTTACGGGTCGATGACCCGGATCTTATGGTTGTGGCCGGGGACGGGACGTTGCTTGCGGCAGCCGCCACGGCCGGGATGACCGTCGCCGCCGTCAGTTGACCCGGACAGCACGCCTCAGCGGAGGCGGGATCAGCCGGTTGGACGTCACCCGCCGGGCCGAGCGGGGGGCGCCGGCGCGGCGCGCAAAGAGGGCCCCGAGGCGAAACCCCGGGGCCCTCTGCTCGCTCAGTGGCTGCTACGGCAGGACGACCTTTCCCACGAAGTCGCCGACGTCGGCACCGTTGGCGACGAACCCGCGGCTCTGGAGGTAGCCCGACGCCCCGGTCCACTCGCCCGTGCCGCCGGTGATGCGGTCGACGCTGGTGAACTCGCCATCGCTCGGGGTGGAGAGGTTGCCCACCGCGGAGCTGGCGAAGTACAGGTCGCCGTCCTTGGTGTGCAGCACGCTGGTGGACTCGATGTAGCTCAGGCCGGCCGTTCCGGACGGCACGACGCTCTGCACCGTCAGCTCCCAGGTGCCCCGGAGGCTGCCCGTGAACTCGCCCGTGGCGCAGAGTCCGACGGGAGAGGAGGCACACGACGGCCCGCTGAGCAGCTGGCCGTCGAAGTGTCCGTGCACCGACTTCGAGTTCGGGTCGGCCTGGGCAGGACCGACGAGCACGGCGCCCAAGGCGGCGACGAGGGCGAGGGGGACGATGACCAGGCGTGCCATCCGGCGGCCGGGTCGCCGAGCCGACTGTGACTCGCTGACTTGTGCTCCGGATGCGGAAGCGTCGGAAGGGTTGGCAGGGGTGTTTGTGGGCTCCATGGTTCTGTTCCTTTCAGGCTGGACCGTTTCGGTGAGCCCACTTCACAACGACGCGCTGAGGAGCCACTCAGGCCGAGGTGGTGCTAGCACCACGACACCCAAGGACATGCTGGCCTACCATCGCAGGGCCTCAGCAGGGGGTCATCGGCGTGGAGTTCAGGGTGTTGGGGCCTCTCGAGGTGTCCGACGGAGGACACCTGATCGACAGCGGTCCTCGGATGCAGCGCGCCGTGCTCGTCCTGCTCATCATCGAGGCCAACCGCGTCGTCTCGGTGGACCGGCTCACCGACGCCCTGTGGGGCGAGGAGCCTCCGCCCGCTGCCACCGGCCTCAGCGCTGCCGTCGGGCTACTGGCCGCTCGCGCCTCGAAGCGCCTCGGCCAGGTTCTCGATCGTGTCGTCCCCCGCAGCGACGGCCATCACGAGGTCGAAGACGTCGTCATTCGTGGCGTTCACCGCAGGAATGCCGTTGAGTTCGAGGAACACGGCGGTGGCGAGCCAACCAAGGCGCTTGTTCCCGTCAACCAGCGGATGGTTCTTCACGATCGACTGGAGGAGCGCCGCCCCCTTGGTCCAGACGTCGGGATAGGCGTCCTCGCCGAAGATGGTTGTCTGAGGTCGAGCCGCCGCCGAACCGAGCAGGCCTACGTCCCGGATAGGCGGCGGATCGCCCAGTAGCAGGCCGGCCAGGTGAACAA
>JAIVIH010000269.1:8624-9734 GCA_020200615.1 Actinomycetota bacterium
CGCCCTCACTCACCGAGACGTCGGAGGGCTTCGGCGTGGGCATCCATGATCCGGCCAGCGGCGGCAGACACCCGGTCCCGGTGCTGGCCCCGGGTGACGTAGTCCCGCACAGCTCGGCGTGCTGCCTCCTGCATGGAGATCCCCTCGGCCTTCGCTCGCTCTCGGAGCGAAGCCTGTTCGTCCTCGGTCAATCGGAGCGTCATGGCCACGTTCCGGATGGTATCAGTGTGGTACCGCAACCGTTCGGACGTTCCGCAACCCTTATTTCCTCAGGTGTCCTTGTAGTTCAGGACTTGGTGCAGGGTGTGCTGGACCTCCACCAGGTCGGCCTGGTCGGCCATGACCTCATCGATGTCCTTCCAGGACATGATGCGGCGCCCAGCTGCGGACGAGCACTTCTACCTCGCGACGAATTTCAAACAGGTCCAAGCTGGTGACCGAGTCTGGATGTACTACGGGGCCGCCGATGGCGACCGTGGCGTTGTCGGGCTAGGGATAGTGAAGGCCCTCGAGCCCTACCCGACGGCACACCGGGGATTCGCTTCAAGTGGGAGAAGGCCCGAACTCGTATTCTGATGAAGACGTCCGTTTCCGCCGCCAGAGTACGCGCTCACTTGCTTCGGCCGCGTGCCGCCGTCCAAGATCTCGATCGGTTCCCGGCGCTGGTCAAGGAGCTTGAGCGTGCCGCCGGTCTGAGATAGCGGAAGCGACATGCAACGGTATCGAGGGCGGTCGAGCCGGCCTCCGAGCGGTATCGGTTTTGGTCCTCTCAGCGAGAGGTGGCGAGTCCTGCGCGCGAGTTGGTGATCTAGCGAGCAGGAAAATGTGCGTGTCTCAACCCTATGCGGAGTCGGTAAAGGTGCCGAATGTCTCGCGACGTCCAATCGGCGCCCCCGGCAGGACTCGAACCTGCGACGCACGGTTTAGGAAAGGCCAAAAGCGGGAGTTTTGAACGGTCCCATTTGGTGCCGAACGGACGCATCGTAGCAGCTCAGAGGCGGTTTCAGCATGTCCGGCCGGAACCGTTTTGCACAGAGTGTCCCATCCAGAAATGGCCCGTCCAAGGGCAAAAGATGGGACAAAAGAGGGGACACTTTCGCGTCCATCGAG
>JAIVIH010000436.1 GCA_020200615.1 Actinomycetota bacterium
GGCACCTTCATCGTCCAGTAGCCCCGGCCTGGGGGCGGAGGTCCAGCCTCCGCAACAGCTGGGCATTGAGGGCCACCACCACCGTCGACGCGCTCATCAGCACCGCGCCGATCGCCGGCGCCAGGCTGATCCCGGCCCAGGCGAGGACACCTCCGGCCAGGGGTATGGCGACCACGTTGTAGCCGGCGGCCCACGTCAGGTTCTGCAGCATCTTCCGGTACCCGGCCCGGGAGAGCCGGATGACGCCGAGGACGCCCCGGGGATCGGAGGACGCCAGAACCACGCCGGCCGATTCCATGGCCACATCGGTTCCCGCTCCGATGGCGATACCAACGTCGGCCCGGGCCAGGGCCGGGGCGTCGTTCACGCCGTCGCCCACCATGGCCACCTTGAGGCCCCGGCCCTGCAGCTCGGACACCGCCCGATCCTTCTCTTCGGGCAGGACCTCGGCGAAGACCTCGTCCACCCCCAGCTCGGCCCCCACCGCGTCCGCCACTTGGCGAGCGTCGCCCGTGATCATGACCACGCGCACGCCGAGGGCGTGCAGGCCGTCGATCGCCGCCCGGGACTCCGGGCGCACCTCGTCCTCGAGGGCCAGCGCGCCGACGACCCGCCCCTCCCGCACCACGTGCAGCACCGCCGCGCCCCGCGCTCGCCACTCGACCGTCCGGCGGGCCAGGTCCTCGGGCTCCTCCAGCTGACGTTCTCGAAGCAGCGCCGGACCGCCCACGGCGACGGTGACGCCGTCCACCTGAGCTTCGACGCCCCTCCCGGTGATGGCACGGAAGGCGGTGGCCCGGGGGACGGGCGTCTTACCCGGCTGGCGGGCGGCCTTTGCGATGGCTCGGGCCAGCGGGTGCTCGCTGTCGGCCTCCACCGCTCCCGCCAGGGCCAGGAGTGCGTCAGAGTCGGGCACCGACGGCTCCCCGGCCGTGATGGCGATGTCGCTTACCACGTGCGCGCCGCGTGTGAGGGTGCCCGTCTTGTCGAACAGCACGGCGTCGACGTCACGCATGCGTTCGAGGGCGAGGCGGTCCTTGACCAGGATTCCGGCCCGGGCGGCGACGGCCGTGGACAGGGAGATGACGAGGGGGATGGCCAGCCCGAGGGCGTGGGGGCAGGCGATGACCAGGACGGTGACCGTCCGGGTGACGGCGTCCTCGGGGCGTCCCAGCAGGGCCCAGGAGGCGAACGTGGCCAGCCCGGCGGTGACGGCGACGTAGAACAGCAGGGCCGCGGCCCGGTCGGCCAGCACCTGGGCCCGGGAGCGGGACGCCTGGGCCTCCGCCACCAGACGCTGGATCCCGGCCAGGGCGGTGTCCTCGCCCACGGCCTCGACCCGGACGCGGATGGAGGAGTCGGTGGACACGGTTCCTGCCACCACGGGGTCGCCCGGGCCCTTGGCCACAGGCCGGGACTCGCCCGTGACCATGGACTCGTCGAGCTCGGCCTCCCCCTCCACGATCTGACCGTCGGCCGCCACCCGGCCTCCGGCCCTGACGAGGACGATGTCGCCCCGGCGAAGCTCGGCGAGGGGGACGGCCGTCACCGCCCCGTCCGGTGCCACCCGCTCGGCGTCGTCCGGCAGCAGCTCGGCCAGGGCGGCCAGAGCGCCTTGGGCCTGGCCGATGGCCCTCATCTCCTGCCAGTGGCCCAGCAGCATGATGGTGACCAGGGCCGCAAGCTCCCACCAGAACTCGAGGTCGAAGAAGCCCAGCGTGGTGGACGCCGAGGCGACGAAGGCCACGGTGATGGCCATGGCGATGAGGAGCATCATCCCCGGCCGGCGGGTCCGGGCCTCGCCCAGGCCGCCGGTGAGGAAGGGCCAGCCGCCGTAGAGCAGGATGATCGTGCCGAGGACGGGCGCCACCGCCCCGTCTCCCGGGAGGTCCGGGGGACGGAAGCCCAGCCAGTCCTGGACCATCTCGCTGTACAGGACGACGGGGATGGTGAGGACCAGGCTCAGCCAGAACCGGCTCCGGAACATCTCGGCATGATCTGTGTGACCGCCGGCGTGACCGCCGCTGTGCCCGCCGTGGCCGCTCTGCCCGCCGGCGGCGTGCTCGTCGTGAGTCCGGTGAGCGGCGGCAGCCTCGTCGGGGACCTTCACTGCGGCCCCGTGCTGGGAGTGCTCGTCTGCGTTCATGCCTCGCCTCCTATCGCTGCAACATCCGCCCTACCGCCCCCATCAGCTCGCGCACCTGCTCGTCGGGGTCGGAGGGGCCA
>JAIVIH010000185.1 GCA_020200615.1 Actinomycetota bacterium
CCGCTTCGCGTTCCGAACGGACGTAGTCGGCGACGAAGGGAGCGTCTGGTGCGCAGAAATCCGTGTTTTCGACGGGTTCCTGCACAGTCACGACCAGATCGCCGGGCTTGATCTCCCCCAGTAGGCGCCACAGCAGGAGGGGGACGCCGGCTACCTGCTCGAGGCACAAGAGGGGGTGGTTGTGCGTGCCTGTGATCTCGTATCCATCGGCCGTGCGCAGGCAAAGAGTCGGGTGGGAGCCGCTGTGGAAGAGCTTGGTAGCCAGAACCGGGTTGCCGAACTTGTCGAGCACCTTGACGGCGATGTCCACTTCGGAGTCGGGCTCGATCGGTGCCAGCTCAGCGATCGGCAGGGTGCCGTCGACCGTCCGAACCAAGGTGTCGCCGGTGACGCAGTATCGCTCGGCGGCTGGTTCGAAGTCGGGTGAGCCGTAGTTGCCGTGGAAGTCGATCAGGGGGTGGCGGAGGCTGAACGGCTGGGCCATACGGACGAGGGCGTCATAGATGGCCTGGCTGCCGTGGGGGTGGTAGTTGGCCATGACGTGGCCGGTGACGCGGGCGCACTTGACGTGGGGGCGGTCGGGGCGGAACCCCTGGTCGAACATGTCCCACAGGATCCGGCGGTGGACGGGCTTGAGGCCGTCGCGAACGTCGGGCAGAGCGCGGGAGGTGATGACCGAAAGGGCGTAGACCAGGAAGGACTGCTCCATCTCCTCCTGGAGCTCGATGGGCTCGACCGTCCCGAACTGCAGCGGCGGCTGATCAGTCATATCGCACTCACTCGCTTCGCTCGGTCGGACTCAGACGTCTCAGATGTCAAGGAAGCGGACGTCTTTGGCATTCGTCTGGATGAAGTGCTTGCGCAGGTCGACGTCATCGCCCATCAGCACTGACAACACCTCGTCGGCCAGGGCCGCCTGCTCGACCGACACCTGGAGCAGCGTGCGGCGGTTCTTGTCCATGGTCGTGTCCTTCAGCTCGCCGAAGTCCATCTCGCCGAGGCCCTTCAGGCGACCGAACTCGGCCTTGTGGTTCGGGTGCGCGGCCATGAACCGGTCTTTGGCCGTGTCGTCCTTGAGGTAGATCTTCTCCTTGCCCACGAGGGTGGAGTACAGCGGTGGCTGGGCGATGTACACGTAGCCCTGCTCGACCATGTCCTTCATCTGCCGGAAGAAGAACGTGAGCAGCAGGGTGCGGATGTGGTTGCCGTCGACGTCGGCGTCGGCCAGCACGATCACCTTGTGGTAGCGGATCTTGGCGACGTCGAACTCCTCGCCGATCCCGGCCCCGATGGCCGACACGAGCGACTGGACCTCGAGGTTCTTGAGCATCTTGTCGATGCGGGCCCGCTCGACGTTGAGGATCTTGCCCCGGATGGGGAGGATGGCCTGGGTGACAGGGTCTCGGGCGTTGATGGCCGAACCGCCGGCCGAGTTGCCCTCGACGATGAACAGCTCCGACTCCTCGGGGTTCTTGGAGGAGCAGTCGGCGAGCTTGCCGGGAAGGCCGGCACCCTCGAGAAGGGTCTTTCGACGGATGACGTCGCGCGCCTGGCGGGCCGCCAGCCGGGCCCGAGCCGCCTGGATGGATTTGTTGACGACCTGACGGGCCTCGGTGGGGTGCTCCTCCAGCCAGTCGCCCAGCTTCTCGTTGGTCACCCTCTCGACGAGGGAACGGATGGAGACGTTGCCCAGCTTGGCCTTGGTCTGACCCTCGAACTGGGGGTCGCGAAGCTTCACGCTGACGATGGCGGTCAGACCCTCGCGGATGTCCTCGCCCAGCAGGTTGGGATCCTTCTCCTTGAGTAGGTTCTTGGCCCGGGCGTACTTGTTGACCGCGTTGGTGAGGGCCTTCTTGAAGCCCTCCTCGTGCATGCCGCCCTCGATGGTGGCGATGCCGTTGGCAAAGGAGTGGATGCCCTCGTGGTAACCGGTGTTCCACTGGTAGGCGACTTCGACCTCTTGGTCGTCCTCGCCCGACTCGAACTGCCCGACCCGCTTGAACAGGGCCTCCTTGGCGTGGTTCAGGTGGCGGACGAAGTCGACGATGCCGCCCTGGTAGCGGAACGTCTGCTGCTGCTCGTGCTCGGCCCGCTCGTCGGTGAAGCGGATCTCCAGCCCCTTGTTGAGGAAGGCGTAGATCTGCAGCCGCTCGAGGATGGTCTGGGCCCGGAACTCGGTGCCCTCGGAGTGGAAGATGGCGGGATCGGGCCA
>JAIVIH010000437.1 GCA_020200615.1 Actinomycetota bacterium
GCATCCTCAGCGAGGAGACCGGCTTCCACCACCCGGAGCGGGAGCTCTGGGTCGCCCTTGACCCCGTCGACGGCTCGACCAACGCCTCACGCCGCCTGCCCTGGTACGCCACCAGCATGTGCGTGCTCGACGGAGAAGGGCCTCGGGTTGCGGTGGTGGTGAACCAGGCCACGGGCGACCGTTTCGAGGCCGTCCGGGGGTCGGGCGCCCGCCTGAACGGCGAGCCCATCTCGCCCACAGACTGCCAGTCGATGGACCAAGCCGTGGTCGCGGTGACGTCGTTTCCGCCCAGACCTCTCGGCAGCCGCCAGGTGCGCGCCCTGGGGGCGGCCGCCCTCGACATTTGCGCCGTGGCGTCCGGGTCGGTCGACGCCTACATCGATTTCAGCGCCAGCTCCCACGGCCCCTGGGACTATTTGGCCGGTGTCCTCGTGTGCACGGAGGCCGGGGCCCACGTGGCCGAGGCCGCGGGCCGCGATCTTGTCGCCCGCGGGGTCCACGATCGCCGAAGCCCGGTGGCGGCCGCCACGGGGTCGTTGCTGGAGGAGGCGGTAGCGGCGCGCGCCGCGTCGGGCTGATGGCCTCGGACAGGCTCAAGCGGCTCGGCTTTCGCACCTGGGGCCGGCTGCCCCTCGCCGCCCGGCTGTTCGTCGTGCGCCGGGCCACCCCCTCTTTCCACGTGGGCGCCATCTGCGTGATCGAGCGCCACGACGGGGCTCTGCTCCTGGTGCGCAACTCCTACCGCAAGCGGTGGGGGTTTCCCGGCGGCTTCCTCAAGCGGGGGGAGACGCCCTTCGACGCCGCCCGCCGCGAGACTGACGAAGAGGTGGGGCTCAACGTCGTCCTGGACGACAACCCCAAGGTCGTGGTCGAAGCCGATCTCCGCCGGGTCGACGTCATCTTCACCGGGCGCCCGGCCGAGGGTGCCGACGCTCCCGCCCCCCGCTCGCTCGAGATCCTCGAGGCTCGGTGGTTCCCCGTGAACGACCTACCCGAGCTTCAGCCCGAGGCCACCCTCGCCCTCATCGAGCTGGGCCGCGCCCACCGCCCACCGCTCGACCTCGGTTAGAACGGTCGCTACATCGCCCGGCCGCTGAGGGCGCCGGCGGCGGCCGGGGTCGACGGGTGGCGCAGCTTGGAGAGGGCCTTGGCCTCGATCTGGCGGACCCGCTCCCGGGTCACCTGGAACTCCCGGCCCACCTCGTCGAGGGTCTTGGGGCGGCGTCCGTCCAGGCCGAACCGCAGTTCCAGCACCCGCTGCTCCCGAGCCGACAGCGTCTCGAGCACCGACCGCAGCTCCCGGTTCTCGAGGGCGGTGATGGCGGCCTCCGCCGGTAGCTCGGCCGTAGGGTCGGCGAGGAAGTCGATTAGCTCGGCGTCCTCGTCTCCCACGTGGGCGAAGAGCGACACCGGATCGGAGGCGACCCGCTGGGCCTCGACCACCTTGTCGGGCGCCAGCCCGCTCTCTACCGCGATCTCGGCCACCGTCGGCTCCCGGCCCAAGGTCCGCGACAGGTAGCTGATGGAGCGCTGGACCTGGCTCACCGTCTCCACCATGTGGACGGGGACCCGGATGGTGCGGCCCTTGTCGGCGATGGCCCGGGTGACGGCCTGGCGGATCCACCACGTGGCGTAGGTCGAGAACTTGAACCCCTTGCGGTGGTCGAACTTCTCGACGGCCCGCATGAGGCCCAGATTGCCCTCCTGCACCAGGTCGATGAGGGGAAGCCCCGAGGCCTGGTAACGCTTGGCCACTGACACCACCAGCCGGAGGTTGCTCTGGATGAACCGCTGCCGGGCGGCCCGCCCGGCCTCGATCCTGGCTGTCAGCCCCGCAACCTCGTCCTCCTCGGCCATGGCCAGCGCCGCTTCCGCCTGACGACCGTCGATGATGGCCTGGGCCAGCTCGCCCTCTTCGGGGCCGGTCAGGAGCGAGTGGGCCCCGATCTCGTGCAGATATCGACGAAGGAGCTGGTCGACCGAGTCACTGCCCCTCCCAGACGCCATCCTCGGCGAGCGTAACGGTGACGCTCACCCATTCCGGGGATGGTCGCGACCGGCCCGTCTGGGCGTAGCCTCGTCTGTCCGGGCGCTTAGCTCAGCTGGAAGAGCACCTCCCTTACAAGGAGGCGGTCGGGGGTTCGAGTCCCTCAGCGCCCACCCTCCTGTTAGCCCTGGTCGGAGCCAATTTCAGGGCCTTTGACCAGGAC
>JAIVIH010000005.1 GCA_020200615.1 Actinomycetota bacterium
GCCAGTGGGGCGGCTTGCGGATGAGCCGGTAGAAGGAAGTGTAGGCGTCCCGCAGTCGCTGTTCGGGGTCGAAGGATGCGACCGGCTGGTGCGCGGTGATGATGGGAAAGACGTCCTGCAGCAAGTGGAAGAGCTGGACGGAGAGATCGCCCGACACCGACGCTTCGGCGCAGGACACGTCGTCGGGGACGACCAGCAGTTCCGAACGGAAGTCGGAGTAAGTGGCGGGGGCCGGGATCAAGCTGATCTTCTTCTCGTCCTTCGGCACCGGAGGCGTCTTCGGCCGCAGGCGGTAGAGAACGGCCGCTCCCCAGAGCACTGACCAGACGTGCTTGCGTACCTGCCAGTCGGCCTCGGCCAGTCGGGGGCTGCGACTGACAAGGATCGAGCGCAGCGGCGAGAGCAGACCAAAGCACTTCGACAGGATTGTGGTCAGGCGAGTGCTGTCCACGGCGAGGGCGTGCTTCTTCCCCGAGTCCGGCGTGAGGGAGCATCGCCACCGGCTCGGGCTGAGCATGGCGTCGACGAGCTCCATGGGCTTCATGACCTTGGGCCAGCGCTCTTGGAGGGCCTGCAGGGAGACGTGCTCCTTGTCGCTCTCCCTCGGGCGGAGGACGGTGACGGTGGGGGACGAGCCGTTCTGGGTCATTTACCGGGTCTTGAGGTACTCGAGGATGGCTTCCCTGTCCGCGGGCGGAAGCTGCGTGCCGTAGAGGTGCCCCTCGTTGCCGTTGCCGGGCAGGGTGGTGTCGAACCGGAATCCCACCCGCTCGGCCGCCGCTCCGGACGACACGAATCCCAAGTCTGCGTAGTCGTAGACGTCGTACCTTCGGTAGAAGACGTCGGGCCGCTCTTCCGGGAACAGCAGGGCGCGCATCGTCGGGACGCTTCCGTTGTGGAGGTAGGGAGCGCGGAGCCAAACCCCATCCAACGGCATGTTGACGTAGCCGTCCGTCTTGCGGAAATGGGAGAAAGCCCAGGGACGGCCCTCCCCGATGGTGTTCATCCTCCTTGCCGTTTCTTCGTCGAACGATCGGAGGCGTTCCCCGTCGGTCCCGATGTCGGCGAGGGGCGAGACTTGACCGACCTGGGCTCCGTCGAAGTCATGGCAGGACGCGCACTGCTGCGCGTACAACCGTGCGCCCGCTTCCGCTTTTCGGGCATCGATGCGATCGCCGGGGAAGGCGGGGGGCGGAAAGTCCAGGATCCAGTCCTCGATGCGCTTCATGGCCTTGAGGTCGAGAGAGGCCGGAGTGGCCCCCGCCCCGATGGCCGCACTCTTGTTCCGCTCGCTCAGCGAGCTGTTGTTGCCGTCCCAGTGCAGGTACATGCCGTCGCGTCTGCGCTGGTTCCAGATCGTGGGCAGGTCGCTCGTACCTATCGTGTCGTCGATGCTCAGGTCGAGGCCGAGGAGATCCTTGTAGGGGTTGAAGGTGTCGACTCGGCCCGGACCCCAGGGCGGCCGCTTGTCGACCCAGCTGAAGTCCCGGTCGAGGTCCTTCAGCGCCTTCTCCGTGCGGGGGATCACGAAGTGGCGGTACAGGCGTGACTCCCACCACGACAGCTTCTGCCCGTCGTCGCGCATGGCCTTGAGGAGGGTGTCGGCGTTGAAGCGCGGATCACGTCCGGCGGCCCGCAGGAAGTCGATGTAGCCGCGGAGGTCGAACGTGTTGGCGGGCATGCCGAGAACGATGCGGGGAGCGGCCTCCGCCGAGTCCCGGACGGTGCCGGTGTGGCAGACGGCGCAGTTCACGCCCACGCTGGCGACGGGGTTCTCCCGCCGGCTCGTGCCGATGGGACGCTTCTGTCCGGGCTCGTAGATGAAGCCGAGCCGGGCATAGCCGTCGCCCTCGCCCTGGGGCAGGTGCTCGGGGAACACCTTGGGCAGCACGTACCAGATCCGTTCCGGGATCCCGGAGCGGGCCTCGGCTCCGATGGAGCCGTACTTGAAGTGGTCCTCGATGCCGGCGTGGAGCTCCGGTTCGTTGTGGCGGATGACGACAAGGGCGAGAACGCCGGCAGCAAGGAGCAGTAGCACCAGGACGCCGCCGAAGCCGATGGCCAGCCTCCGCTTCACGGGGAACTCTCCGCTTCATAAGCAGGCTGGTAGACCGACATCACCTTTTCGATCATCTCCGGGCGCGAGGCGAACCGGCTCTCCTCGTAGCACCCGAGCGGGTTCATGAGCACGTTGACCAGGCACTTGTTGCAGTACGTGCACGGCTTGGGCGCCCGGTCGTGGCCGGCGGCGAACAGCTTGACCAGGTCGTTGTTGGCCACCAGCGGTCGGGCGATGGAAACGGCGTCGCAGTCGCTGTCCTCGATGGCCTTCCTGATCACCGACGCCGTCTGGAAGCCGCCGGTGCAGATCACGGGCACGCTCACTGCTGGCTTGACGGCCCGAGCCAGCGGGAGGTTGATGCCTTCGATCACCGGGCCGCGGGCGTGGACCCAGAGTTTCCGCCAGAGCTTGCTCAGAGGCCACGTCCGGAAGATGAGGAAATTCCGCAGAGTGTAGGCCCCGCTGCCGAGCATGACCCCGTAAACCTTGCTGGTGACGCCCAAGGGGAAGTCACCCGCGGGATTGCGCGGATGGGGGAAGCTGCTCCCGCTGGACACGTGAATCGCATCGACGCCTGCTTCCTCGAGCCAGCGGCAGACCTGGACGCTCTCCTCCAGGGTGTTCCCGGACTTCTCCCACGGGAACAGGGCGTTGTTGTACTCCTGGACGCTGATCTTGGCCTGAAGGTGGAAGTCGTCCCCGACCTCGCGACGGATGGCACGCACCACGTCGAGGATGAACCGCGCCCGGTTTTCCAGCGAGCCGCCGTATTCGTCCTTCCGGTCATTGATGGCCGAGCTGAGGAACTGAGTGAACAGGTAGCCGTTGGCCGAGTGCAGCTCGACGCCGTCGAGTCCCGCCTCGCGCGCCCGACGAGCGCCGGCCGCGAACGCCTGGACGGTCTCGTGGACCTCGGCCCGGGTCATGGCCTCCGCCCGGAGGCCGTGCACGCTCTCGGCGTGGCCCGTCGGGGCGATCCCCCGGGGGTTGTCGACACCGACGATGTCGCGCTGGCGCCCGGCGTGGCTCAGTTGCAAGATGAACCGGCAGTCGTGCTCGTGGACGCGGCGACCCAGCTCACGCCAGAACGGAATCCGCTCGTCACGGTCGATGGTGGCGTAGTTGGGAACGATCCGGCCCTGGATCGTCACCGGGACGAAGGACGAGATGATCGCCCCGACGCCACCCTCGGCGAACTTGAGCTCCCAATTGATCCGGACGGGACTGCCCGAGCCGTCGTAATTGTCGAAGCGCCCGGAGATGTTGGAGCGAAAGATCCGGTTCTTGACGACGAGATTGCGGAATCGGAGGGGCTCGAAAATGACATCCGCTTCCCGGGCGACGGGGGTGGTATCAGCCATTCATTTATCGCGCCACGCCCGGTCCCACGTGCTCGCCCTCTCCCTCGCCGGCGATACCGCAGCGTACACCGGACCCTCGGGAAAAATCCGCGGGATCTCAGTCGCGTCAGGGGGCGTCAGTATGGGCGGATGCCGGCCACGCTCGTCGCCCGCGATGTCACCGTCGCCTTCGGCGAGCGCGTCATCCTCGACGGCGTGAGCCTGACCATCTCGCCCGGCGTCCGCCTCGGAGTCGTCGCCCCCAACGGCACGGGCAAGTCCACGTTGCTGCGAGCCCTGGCCGGCCTTCAAACCCTCGACCGGGGGTCGGTGGCCCTGGCGCCTCCGACGGCGACCGTCGGCTACCTGCCCCAGGAGCCCGAGCGACGGGGGGGCGAGACGCTGAGGGCCTTCCTGGCCCGTCGTACGGGGGTTCAGGCGGCGAGCGCGGAACTGGACGTTGCCACCGCCTCCCTGACCGAGGGGGATGCGGGGAGCGATCTGGCGTACGCCGGGGCCCTCGAGCGCTGGATGGCGCTCGGCGGCGCCGACCTCGACAGCCGCATCGGCCCCCTGTGGGCCGACCTCGGCCTCGCCGCCGGACTGCTCGACCAGGACATGACGACGCTGTCGGGAGGCCAGGCAGCACGGGCGTCGATGGCGGGCGTCCTCCTCTCCCAGTTCGACGTGTTCCTCCTCGACGAGCCCACCAACGACCTGGACTTCGACGGGCTGGACAGGCTGGAAGGCTTCCTCGACACGCCGGCCGTCGGGGTGGCGATCGTTTCCCACGACCGGGCCTTTCTCGAGCGCACGATCACGTCCGTTCTCGAGATCGACGAGCACGACCACGCCGCGTCCCTGTTCGACGGCGGGTGGCAGCCGTACCTCGACGAACGGGCGACGGCGCGCCGCCACGCAGAAGAGACCTTCGACGAGTACCGCTCCCGACGCCGGGAGCTCGAGGATCGGGCCCGGACGCAGCGCCAGTGGGCTGTTCAGGGCGCGCGGACGGCCAAGAAGCGACCCCGTGACCATGACAAGGCCCAGCAGGGCTTCTTCACCAACCGGACCGAGAAGCAGGCGGCGAAGGTCCGCATCACCGAGAAGGCGCTCGACCGCCTGACCGAGGTCGACAAGCCCTGGGAGTCATGGGACCTTCGGTTCGCGGTGGCCTCCGCGCCTCGGAGCGGCGACGTGGTGGCCCGTCTGACGGGCGCCGTCGTCGCACGGGGGACGTTCCGCCTCGGCCCCCTCGATGTTGAGATCAACTGGGGCGATCGCGTGGCCATCCTGGGACCGAACGGCAGCGGCAAGTCGACGCTGCTGGCGGCCCTCCTCGGTCGGGTTCCTCTCGCCTCGGGAGAACGGTGGCTGGGTCCGAGTGTGGTCGTCGGGGAGGTCGATCAGGCTCGCGGTCGCCTGGCGGGGCACCAAACCCTGCTGGCCGCCTTCTCGGCCGAGAGCGGGATCGTGGTGCAGTCCGAGGCCCGATCGCTGCTGGCCAAGTTCGGCTTGGGCGCCGATCACGTCAACCGGCCCGCGGACTCGCTGACGCCCGGCGAGCGCACCCAGGCCACCCTGGCCGTGCTGATGGCGAGAGGCGTCAACTGCCTGGTGCTGGACGAGCCCACCAACCACCTGGACCTTCCTGCCATCGAGCAGCTGGAGGGCGCGCTCGAGAGCTACGACGGCACCCTGGTTCTGGTCACCCACGACCGGCGCCTTCTGGAGACCGTCCGCATCGACCGGACCATCACCCTCGGCTGAGAGGGAACCCTTGACCAAACCTTGCATGGTTCCTACGATTTCTGGTATCCGGCGGCGCCACGGATCGCGAGCGAGCGTGGCCAAACGGGGGGGTCCCACATTGAGGTATCCACGCAGCCGCTCTTCCTTCGGGCCGACGATCAAGGGGCACCGGCGGTCGAGGTCCTTCCGGCTCCTGCCGGCGGTACTTCTGGCTGTCGCTCTGGTGTCGCCGACCTGAGCCTTCGCCCATCCCGACCACGGCCAGACCGGTTCCGGGGGAGAAGAGTTCCCCGGGGAGGGCGTCCTCGGGAAGAAGAAGCAGCACACGGGGGTCGGTGGTCACCTGCCGCCGGTGCAGAACAACGTGACCGTGGTGGGCAAGGCCGAGGTCACCAACCCCGCCGGCAGTGGCAACGACGGCCGCGTAGCTGACGTGTTCGGGTACGGGGACTACGCCTACCTCAATGCGTTCCGTGATCCCACGTGCGAACTGGCCGGAGTCCACGTGGTCGACATCTCCAACCCGGCGGCGCCGTTCGAGGTCCCCGACGCCTTCATCCCCACCAGCCCTGGCTCGTACGCAGGCGAGGGCATCCAGGTCATCCCGATGGCCAACCAGTTCTTCACCGGCGACCTGCTCATCCACCAGAACGAGACGTGCCCCGCGAATCCGCCGCCCCCCAGCGCTCCCCAGGGCGGCATCTCGCTGTGGAATGTCACCGATCCGACCAACTCGCAGCCGGTGAAGCTGCACACGGGAGACTTCACCCAATCCCGCCGGCGGCCTGGATCCGTGGCCCAACCAGACCCACAGCATGTACGCGTGGACCAACCACAAGGACCACCGCACCTACGTCGTGCTCGTCGACGACGAGGAGCTGACCGACGTGGACATCCTCGACATCACCAATCCATTCGCGCCGGTGATGGTCAACGACACGCTCGACCTCGCCGCCCTGTTCGGGGTGGACCAGGACTCGCCGAGCAACCTGACGTCGGTGTTCTCCCACGACATGATGGTGCAGAAGGTCGGGCAGCGGTACGTCATGAACATGAACTACTGGGACGGCGGATACGTCCTGCTCGACGTGACCGATCCGAGGCCGGGCAAGGTCACCCTCATCGCCGAGAGCGACTACGCCCAGCTGGACGAGGAGCGCCTCGCCCGGGGTCACCAGATCTCACCGGAAGGCAATGCCCATCAGTCGGAGCTCTCGCCCAATCGCAAGTTCCTGATCGGCACCGACGAGGACTTCAACCCCTACCGGGTCACCCCGACCATCGACACGGGCCCGTACGCGGGCACCGAGTTCTCGGGCGTGACGTCCAACGCGACACCGCCGATCGACGAGGACACCAGCATCGCCGGGCCCACCACGTTCGTGGGGCTGGCCTGCGACCCCGTGGCTCCGGGCACGGGAACCGCCGTCATCGAGCGGGGAGTGTGCAACTTCCAGGTCAAGCTGGACAACATTGAGGCCGCCGGTTACTCGGCCGGCATCGTGTTCAACAGCGTCCGCCCCGACTGCCAGGGGCTGGTGTTCATGGCCGGGGAGGGTGACATCCCGTTCATCTTCGTCCAGCGTCTCACCGGCCTCCAGATGCTGGGGGTGGCCGGCGTCGACGAGGACAACGCCTGCACGACGGCCAGCCCCGCTGCCGGCTCCCCGAGCGCGGACGTCACCATCGAGGCCGTGTTCGACGGCTGGGGCTACGTCCGCCTGTTCGAGACCGATGTCCCCCACAAGGTGGGGGCCAAGGGCTCCATCCGCCAGATCGACACCTACACCATCCCGGAGGCCCAGGATCCGGCCTACGCCGTCGGGTTCGGCGACCTCTCGGTGCACGAGGTGGCGATCGACCCGGATGAGTCCATCGCCTACTTCTCGTACTACTCGGGCGGGTTCCGGGTCGTCAGCTACGGCAAGAAGGGGATCGAGGAGGTCGGCGCCTTCATCGACGAGGGCGGCAACAACTTCTGGGGCGTCGAGGTGTGGCACGACGAGAACGGGGTGAAGTACGTCCTCGCCAGTGACCGCGACTTCGGTCTCTACATCTTCCAGTACACGCCCTGACGTCGCCGTGTCCGGAGGGGCAGCCCGGCCTTGTCCCGGAGGGGCAGCCCGCCGCCGGCAGGCTGCCCCGCTCGCGGTCGTGCTGTTTCTCCTATTTGACTGCGATCTCCTCGATGTCGGTGTCCGACTGGCACGTCGTCGGGTTACAGGCCACGAGGTGGGCTTCGGCTAGTGCCGGCCCCTTCTTGAAGGAGCCGTTCTGGGCTGTCACCAGCACATCCACGGTCTGAGGGCTGCCCGTGCAGGTCACCTGGGTGCTGCCAAAGCCCGTCGAGACCCGGTTTCCCCGGCGCTGCGTCAGACGGACGTCTACGAAGGCGACCTCGCCGCCTTCACCACATGTGACTTCGACGGGGACACTGACCCCTGCACCCCTTGACACCAGCGTCCCTGGGCCGAGGATCTCGACGTCATGGGCGAAAGTCGGAGGGGAATGCGACCCCACCGCCGGAAGGGCAGGGACTGCCAGGGTGGCGGCTGCCCCCAAGGACAGGGCCGCCACCAATCGGACCACGGTACGTCTGCTCATGCTTTCTCCTTTGCTCGTGTGGGGATCAGGACGCCGACCAGGAGCGCGCCGGTCAGCGGGATCGCAGGGACGTGCCAGCCGAAGTCCAGAAGGCCGTGCACGGCGAGGGCGGTCAGAGCGGCGGCGCCACCGGCCCACAGCTCGGCCGAGCCGTCCGAATGCCGGCCGTACCAGACGGCGCGGCCCAGGGTGGCCAGGAGGAATAGCAGGAGTAGCAGCCCGACGAGGCCGAGCTCGACGAGGACCTGGAGGTACTCGTTGTGCGTGTACCGCGCGGTCAAGGAGCGACCGCTACCGTCCACCCAACGCAGCTCCGCCCGGCCCGGGCCCACGCCGGCTATCGGCGCTTCGGAAAGAAGGCGGAGCGCGGCGCGGCTCTCGTCGATCCGGTCGGGCGACGCCACGCTCAACCGCGGCTGGGCGACGGAGCGCGCCGCCGGGCCGAGGTCGCCAACCATGACCGCAGGGATGGCGCCCACCGACAGGAGGAGCGCCAAGGGCATGACCACGCGGCGGGCCTGGTGCCGGCGACCCCCCAAGGCGGCCGTCGCCAGGCCCAGCGCGAGGGCTGCGGACGCGATGAGCCTCGGCGGCGCTGGCGACGACGCGGGGATCGACGGGAGCAGGCCGGCCAGGGCCAGGAGCGCGCCCGCTCCCGGGGCTGCGATCGCCCGGGCGACACGGCGCGGGCCGAGTCCAACGACTAGGACCATTCCCCCGGCTAAGAGGGCCAGGACCCCGCCCCGACTGAG
>JAIVIH010000006.1:0-10675 GCA_020200615.1 Actinomycetota bacterium
GTCAGATCGTGGCCACCAGTGAGGCGTACAACAGCAAGGCTTCGGCCATGACCGGCATCCGGTCGGTGCAGAAGCTGGCGGCCGACGCCGCCGTGGAGGACCAGACCAGCAAGGAGTGGGCCGCCGGCGAGGAAGCCCGCAAGGCAACCGCGGCGGCCAAGAAGGCCAAGAAGTCGGCGGCCAAGAAGTCGGCGGCCAAGAAGGCCGCTGCGAAGAAGTCGTCTGCGTCTTCGTAGTCTTGCGCCGCGCGCGAGGTAGCGAAGCCGGGATGGAGCGATGGGCGGTGGGAGCCCGGTCGGGAAGGGAGCTGGACGCCGGCGGAAGCGTCGAGCTGCCTGCGTAGGGGGGCTGTCCTGGCCCCCACCGCACCTGTCGCCAAACACTCTTCGTCAGACTTTCCCACCACCTTGAGCGCGAATCGGGGCGAATCGTCGCGATTCGGTGAGCGCTACCGTGGCCCCGTGCTGGCCGAGACCTTGTTCCTGGGCGAGGATCTCCTCCCCTTGCTGGTGCTGGCCCTGGGTGGGGCGCTGGCCGTCGGCAACGGCCTTGCCCTGGTGCGCCCGCCGCGTCAATCTCAGCCGGGAGAGTTGAGCCGGGCCCCCGTAGGTCGCAGCCTGGTCATGCTCGGCGTTGGGTTGGTGGCCGCCGTGTGGGCCCTCGCCAGCCTCACCACCGGCTGACCTCTTTGACGGGCACGGAACGGAGCACGCTCTCCGTCTACGGCGGAGTGAGCCTGTATGCCTCAGACATCAAGCTGTGGACGATCCTGGCCGCCGCGCTCGACCCCGCGGCGACGGCGTTGGCCACCGACGGCATTTGCGAGCACACGTCGCCCGCGGCGGACAGGCCAGGCGCGGTGGTCTGGTACATCGGATCCACTTCGATGGCATCGGCGGCGACGAGGCCTGGGGCGGAGGCCGTCGCGCCAAGCTGCTCGGCGAGTGCGGAGCGCTGGGACAGGGTGACGGGCACGAGCATTCCGCCACAGGAACGTTCGCTGCCGTCAGCAAAGACGACGGCGGCCAGGGTGTTGCTCGGACCACACAACTCAGCGACGCGGCCCTCCTCGACCGTGATCCCCGCGGCGCGCACACGCTCGACGTCATCCGTGTCGAGTTCGGCGGGCCCGTCGGCGTAGAGCGTCACGTCGTCGCTCCAGTACCGCAGCAGGAGCGCCCGCTGCACCCCTCGGGCTCCCCTGTCGAGCACCCCCAGCGTCTGGTCCCGGACTTCCCATCCGTGGCAGAACGGGCAATGGAAGACCGAGCGGCCCCACCGCTCGGCGATTCCTGGCAACGGGGGAAAGCGGTATTCCATGCCCGAGGCGAGCAGCACGCGCCGTGCCTCCGCGCAGGAGCCGTCGGCCAGCTCGAGCACGAACCCGGTTTCGTCCCGCCCGCCGCCCACGACTTCGCCGGACCGCAGCTCCACGGTCGGATAAGCGGCGACCTCGGCCCGCCCGGCAGCGTAGAACTCGGACGGGGGGCGACCGTCGTGGCCGAGCAGGCCGCCGATGCCGTGGGCGAAGCGGTTGCTCGGGGTACCGGCATCGATGAGGAGCGTCCTCTGCCGGGCCCGGCCGAGCACGAGCGCTGCGCTCAGCCCGGCGGCACCGGCGCCGACCACGATGCAGTCCCACGGCTCCTCCACGTGGTCATCCTGACAGGGCCGCCGCTCAGTTCCCCTTCAGCTCGATGAGGCGGCGCTCAATGCGGTCGCGCTCCAGGAGGAGAGCCGTGCGCTCGGCGTCGGGCGACTCGACGAAGTCGACGATGGCCGCCACCGCACGCCGTACGTCGCTGGCCTCGTCGGCCGTGAGGGCCGTGCCCCGGCGGTCGGCCGCAGGGACCTGGGCGTCGAAGGGCACGATACCGGCTAGGGGGACACCGAACTCCCCGGCCACCTTCTCGAAGAACTCGGCGTCGGCCGGAAGCTTGGCCTTGTTGCCGATGCCCGCCATCCGGGCGATGCCCAGCTCCTCGGCGAGGGTGATGGTGCGGGCGGCGGTGAGGATGGACTTCTGAGTGGGCTCCATGACCATGAGCAGGATGTCGGCGTACGCAAGCGTTCCGCCCGAACGGCTGAGATGCTCGAGGCCGGCTTCCATGTCCACCAGGGTGACGTCGGCCAGCTCCTCGATGGTCGAGCCCAGGATGCTCCGGACGGCGGCGTGACTGGTGCATGTGCACCCCGCGCCGGCCTGGTCCACCCGCATGGCGTGAAGAAGGGTCACCCCGGAGGGCGTGGGAAGCCCGAAGGTCTCGATCAGTCGCTCGGGCGTCCACTGGGCCATACCGCCGACGGCCAGACTGCGGGGGACGACGGGCGCCTGATTGGCGGTGTCCTCGTCGAGACCCAGGCTGATGGCCAGGTTCGGGTTGGAGTCGGTGTCGATGGCCAGCACCCGGCGACCGCGCGCCCGGTACTCCTCGCAGATGAGGGCCGACAGGGTGGTCTTGCCGACCCCGCCCTTGCCCACGATCCCGATCTTCATCGGGAACCTCCCTTGGTGGTGAACGCACCCATTGTGGCGCACCTCCGGAAGTTCGGCTGCCCCGCGCCGGGCGCCGCCCCCCATCTCAGCGTGCCCGGCGGGCGAGGGCCTCATGGTCGACGAGGGTCACCCGTCCCCTCGCCAGCGCCAAGGTCCCTGCCTTCTCCTCCCGTCGCAGCACCCGATTCACTGTCGCCCGGGTGGTCCCGGCCAGCCCGGCGATGTCCTCCTGGGTCAGGGGGATGGTGTCGCCGTAGGTGCGGCCCAGGTCGATCAGCCGCCGCAGTAGTCGAGTCTCAGCGGGAAGGTAGAGCGCCTCCATCAGCCGGGCGTCGAGCAGCCGCACCCGCTCGGCCAGCATCTGCACGAGCACCTCGGTCACCGACGGGTCGTCGCGGCGCAGAGCGGAGAAGACGGACTCGTCGAGGGACAGCGTCTCCGTGGGCTCGAGGGCGACGGCCGTGGCGCCCCGCCGGATGTCGGGGGCGAGCAGCGCCAGCTCGCCGAGAGCATCACCGGGGCCGAGGAGGTCCACGGTGACGACATCCCCCAAGGGCGTGCTGATGCGCACGGCCACGCGACCGCGGTCGACGAGGTGGATGCTGGCCGCGGGGTCACCCTCGTGGAACAGGACCTCGCCCTTCGAGAATCGGCGGCGCCGGGCGCTGGCCAGAACCCGCCGGACGTCCGTGTCCGAGAGCCCCTTCAGCAGCTGCCATTCCACTCCGGCAGACCCTATTGCCCGCTCCGGTGCCGCACCCGCTTGTGTGTCGGCCGTCACGCTCCGGATGTGCCTGCGGGCACGGCGCGAACCGCCCACGGCCGTCAGGGTGGTCACGTAGGCGCAAAGGAGCGACGGCGATGACCCTTTCCACACTTGTCCGGCCCGAAGAGGCCCCGGCTTCCGAGCCTCTCCTCGGGCAACCGGCGGATGGGGCGCCATCGGGTCCTTCGCGCGCCGTCCCTCTCGCACTCTTGGGCGCGGGGCTGGTGTGTGTCCTGCTGGCCATCTTCGTACTGGTCCAGTTCGGCGGACGCCGCGCCTCGGAGCCCGCCCCCATGACGGTCGCCGCCAACACCTCGACTCCACCCGGGCCCATCTCCGTGTCCGGCCCCGGTGACATCAGTGTCGCCCGCCAGGTGTACGAGCCCGGTCAGGACAGCGGCTGGCACACCCACCCCGGAATCCATGCCGTAGCTGTGCTCTCGGGCACGCTCACTGTTTACGACAGCGAGTGCCGGGCCCAGACCTTCGAGGCGGGCCGGCCCTACATCGGCGGTCAGGAGCTGCACCTGGCTCGTAACGAGACCGCGGTGCCGGTGGAGATGTCCGTGACCTATGTCAGCCCGTCGGCACCCACCACCCCCTCCAGGCACCTGCCCGCTCCCACTGGTTGCGAGGTGGCGCGGTGAGCCCGACCCGACAGGTGAACTCAGGTGTCGCTCCCCACGAAAAGCCGGAAGGTGATGCCATGTCCGCGAGCATCGAAGAAATTACCGCTGAGGTTCGGCGTTTGACGGCGTTGTCCTTCGATTTGGCGCGTGCCTACGCCGACCCCTGTGGAGGCAGGATCAAGCGGCTCGCCCCCCTGGCGTCACACGTCGACGCCGAGCTGAGCGGGCTCATGGACAGGATGGAGGCGCTGCCCTTCTCCTGCCCTGCGGAACTTTCGACGCGGTGCGAGGTCGCCCGCCAGGCCCTGAGCCATCTGGTGGACGCTCCGCGATTCCTGGCCGCCACGGGCCACCGCTAAAGGGTGGAGACGCCGGTCCCGAGAGCCTCGGCCTCGCGGGCCAGACGGGGCATTCCCAGCTGAGTCGCCGTCGTCCGCGCCGCGCTGAGCAGACCGGCGGCCTGCTGCTGGTCGCCAGGCCCCAGCCGGGCCAGGAGGAGGCGGGCGTACCAGTACCGGCTGCGGGCAACGAGGGGAAGCGCACCGATGCGCTCCTCGAGCTCGAGCCCGCTGCGGAAGAGGGCCTCGGCTTCTTCGAAGCGGCCGGTCGTGGCCAGGACCATCCCTAGATAGCGGTCCACCGCGCCAGGGCAGTAAGAGCCGTTGGCCACCACCACCAACTGCCCGGAATAGGGCCGGAACAGCTCGGCCAGCGTCGCCGCTCGCCCGGCGTCCTCGAGGGCGGCGGCCGCTTCGCACAGGATGCCCATGGCGCCCGGCCACACGAGGTCTCGGGGGACGGCGGCAAAACCGTCGGTGGCGAGCTCGTCCAGCAGGCGACGAGCCTCGTCCGTCTCTCCGTGCTCGACGTGGGCCAGAGCAAGGGCGGCGTGAAAACCGGCCAGGCCCGGCGTGCGCTCGATGACCTGGCTCAGGAACGGCTTCAAGCTGCCCAGCCGACCGCGCTCGAAGGAGAGCTGAAACATCTGGCCGGCGAAGGCGTTCTGGAAGTTCTCGTCGTCGGCGCCCATCCGTGCCAGCTCGGCGGTGGCGGCCTCGAAGTCGGCGAACTGGCCCTCGAGGAGGGCCCGGCACCCCTTCCAGAGCGCGACCAGGGCCAGGAAGTACCGGCTCTTGAGCCGTCGTCCCAGGCGTTCGACCTCCGCCACCGCGTCAAGAAAGCCGGCGTAGTCCCCGAGGATGAGGCGGGGGACGGTGACCAGGCGGTGGGCGTCGACCGATGCCAGCCAGCCGGAGGGCGTGATGACCGTCGACGTGCGGAGCTGTTCGGCCAGCGCCAGTTGGTCGGCGGCCCGCTCCGACCCCCACAGGAACTGGTAGCGCCCGTACCGGGCCAGCCCCAACGCCTCAGCGTCATCGGTCTCGGCCGCCAGAGCCAGCGCTTCCTGGCTCCTGCTGTCCGCTTCCTCGGTCTTACCGGCGTAGGCCAGCTGGAGCGCGAGCACACTCAGAACCCGGGCCCGGTGGACGGGCTCCCCATCGCCGAGCGCATCCAGGGCCTCCTCGCACAGGTCGATGCCGACTTGGTCGAGCTGGCCGGCGACGCCCCTGGCGCCGTACCAGCATGCGGCCTGGGCCAGACGTTCGGGCGAGCCCAGCTCCCGAGCCAGGCGTGCGGCGGCGAGGCTCACCTCCCGCACCGCGGCGGCATCCAGGGCCCGCAGGTGAACCTCGGCCAGAGCGAGCATCAGGTCGCACCGGCGGTTGGGGTCGGCGCGCTCGTCGGCGTCGATGGCGGCCAGGCCTCGCTGCAGCAGCGTGGCCGCTTCCTCGTGGGCCACCTGGTCGAGAGCGGCGCGGGCCGCCCGCAGGGCGTAATCGGCGGCTTTGGCCGAGTGCCCAGCGATGGCCGCCTGTCCGAAGTGGTGGGCCAGGGATGGCACGTGGGGACCGTCGGGACCGTGCAGCTGCTCCAGGGCCTCGCCCACCCGGCGATGGAGGACGGCCCGCCGCGCCGAAGTCAGTTCCCGGTAGAGCGTCTGGCGGACGATGGCGTGGGCGAATGCGTAGCGGCAGGGGGCGTCGGGCAGCTCGACGATGAGGCGGGCACGCGCCGCCTCGTCGATCCCGTCGAGGATGTCTGCGGGGGTCCCGGCCTCGCCCACCTGCTCCAGGAGGTCGGGCCCGAAGTCGGTGCCGATCACGGATGCCACCGTGAGGACCCGATTGGCGGCGGTGGACAGCCGGCTCAGGCGGCCTCGGACCACCTCCCGGACTCCTTCGGGGATGCCGACGAGGGCCAGGTCGGATTCCGAGGTCCAGATGCCCTCGCGCTGGTAGACCGCACCCGTCTCCGCCAGGTGCCGCAGGAGCTCGCGGACGAAGAAGGGATTGCCCTCCGTCTCGGCGTGCACGACCGTGGCCAGCACCCGGCTCGGCTCGTCCAGAGCGTGACCCGCGAGTCGCTCGCAGTAGGCGAAGACGCCGGCCTGGTCGAGGCCGCTGAGGTGGAGCCGGTCGACGGAAGGCTGCCGCCGGAGGTCGCCCAGGGCGGCAGTCAGCTCCTGGGTGTTGTCCACCTCGGTGTCCCGATAGGTGCCCACGATCAGCAGTCCGGCCGAGCGCAGGGAGCGGACCAGGTGACAGAGAAGCAGCAAGGTGGGCCGGGCCGCCCAGTGCAGGTCGTCGAGCACCAACATGAGTGGGGTGTCGCGGGAGGCATCGGCCAGGAGGCCGTCCACCGCTTCGAACAGCCGGAGCCGGTCACCCTCGGGCTCGACCAGCTTGGGCGACGGGGTGCCCGGCAGCCGTCGGGCCAGGTCCGGTACCAGGCGGAGGAGCTCGCCCGCGTGGACGTCGACGTGGGCGGCCAGGACGCCGGCCTCGCAGTGCTCGACCAGGTGGCGTAGAGCCTCGGTGAAGGGCTGGTAGGGAACCCCCAGATCGGCGTCGCACCGGCCGTACAGGACGTTCGTGCCCGCCCCGTGGGCAGTGGCGGCGACGGCCGCCACCAAGCGGGTCTTGCCGATCCCGGGCTCGCCCGCCACCAGCACGGCGCGCCGGACGCCCTCGGCGGCACGCTCGAGGTTGCTCTCGAGCACGATCTGGGCCTCGTCCCGACCCACGATGGGTTGCCGGTCGCTCAACTCCAGCGTGGGTGGCAGCGGCATCTCGGCGATGGCGACGTCCCACCCGACCTCCCAGGCCCCCACCGGCTCCCCCAAGCCCTTGAGCTCGAGGCGGCCCACGGACTCGAAGCGGTGCCCGGAACGGGAGCCCACGAGGGCCCGCATCAGGTCGGAAACCAGCACCTGCCCGGGCTGGGCTGCGGCGCAGAGCCGGGCCGCCTCAACGACGGGGGTGCCGAAATAGTCGCCGTCCTCGGTGGTTGCCTCGCCCACACTGGCGCCGACGCGGATCTGCAGCGGGGCTCCGGTCTCGCGCCGGTCGAGGCGGGCGACCGCCTGCTGGGCGGCCACGGCGCAGGAGACGGCGTCCACCGCGCTGGTGAACGCCACCATCAAGCCGTCGCCCAGGCTCTTGACTTCCTCGCCGTGCCACTTGGTGACGGCCTTGCGGATCGCGGCGAAGAGCGTACGCCGAACCCCGTCGGCCCGATCCCCCAACCGGGCCAGCAGCTCAGTGGAGCCGACTACATCGGTAAAGAGGATCGTCACCGTCGATGACGAGCCCATGGTGACCCCTAGCCTCTAGCTGGGCACGTGGTGGCCCAGGCCTCCGACCGGTGAGGACGCTACCCCGACCAGAGCTCGAATGGATTCTTGATATCCCGGAGGGCAGGGGACAGTGAGGGGTAGTGGCGGAGGAGGACGTCCTTCAGCCCGTTCTCGCGTATCCACTTCATCCCTATCTGGGTGTACGTCTCTTTGCCCCAGGAGTCGGTGAAGAAGCGGTCGCTCTGCAAGCGGCGCGAGGCCATGAGGATGAACACCCGGAATGCGGTGTCGCTGAAGGCGAAGCCTTCGGGACGGCGCTCGACGAGCATGCCGACCTGCAGGTCGACGCGCTCGATGTCGTCCCCGTAGACCTCCCGGAGCTCGGCCTGCCATTGCGGGTCGTCGGTCAGCTCCTCGAAGGAGCGGGCGGCCTTCAGATGGAACCGCCTGCGGAACTCGTTGTAGCGAGGCACTCCCCGCTCCCGGTCTCGGAGGATGTCGATCGCGGCCAGGTCGAGGAGCTGCATCTCCCCGGAAGGTCCCGGCTTCTCCAGCTGCTGGAGGGTGACGGGGAAGTTGTGCAGCGTGACCGCGCCGCACCGGGCCCGGCCCAGGGAGAACAGGACGTCGTCCGGCGGCAGCTTGTCCTTGAGGAGCCCGGGAGCGTCGGCCGCCAGCAGCTCGACCAGCCGGAAATCTCCGAGGTGACGGCGGTCTCCTGCGGCAAAGAAGGAGAACTCGTCCGGCAGCAAGGAGTGCATGCGGTACACGGCGACGAATTCCTCGGTCAGGGAGTACGGGGCGGTGTGGTGCTCGGTCCGGGAGCCGGGGATGCCGAACAGGAAGTGGCCGCGACCGAGGCGCCCCCAGCGCCTGGTGGCGAAGCTCAAGAGGCCCCACCAGTTGATGTTCAGGGCCCAGCGGGCGTTGTGCTCGAGGGTGAAGAGGGTGTGCAGAGCAAGGGTGCCGAGCCACAGGTTCCCGGCGGGTCCGGACAGCTTGAGGTTCTCGCCCAGCTCCTCCGGGACCAGCCCGTTCCTCACCTTGAGCTTGCCGTCGGCTCGGCGCGGGTCGGTCCGGATCTTCTCCATCCAGACTGGGTCGTTGCCGTAGATCTGCGACCCGTCCCACCAGTGGCTCTCATAGGAGATATACGTGGGGCTCGGGCCCGTCTTCGTTTCCGGCTCCGGGTCAGGCGCGGTTCGGGGGATGGTCATGGGCCGCCGATCCTGGGGCCACTTGTCGTCGGGCACGTCCAGCTGCCAAGGGTCCCCCTCCGCGTTGTCGCCGTGGCTCACCCAGTCGTGGATCTCGAACTGGATCCAAGCGGCGGTCAGCACGTTCACCCCTGCCGGGATGAATTCCTTGCGCGACAGCAGCTTCTGGCTGATGACGCGGGGGTTGGGGTCGAGGAGCTTCTGCTTCTCCTCCTGCATCGTGTACTCGACCGGGACGTTGCGTCCGAACCGGGTCTGGACCGCGCCCATGATGGGCTGCTCGAGGTCGTTGAGCCTGCCCTCGACGGTTCGGAACCGCTCGTATTCACCCGGGGGGTAGGTCGGAACGTTCTGGACGTCCCCCCGGTGGTAGAGGTTCTTCTGGCGAAGACGAATCCTGATGCCGGCGATGGCCCCGATCCCGACCAGCGGTGGTACCCGGTCCCAGCCCTTCCAGCGGTCGATCACCGAGGCGAACCCGACGAGTATCCGGGAGAACGGAGACCGAGCCATGGCGAATCCTTTCCGTGGTGGGACTTCTATCCCGGCGCTCCGGTGGGCAGCGCCGGCCTCGTAGACGGGACGGCGCGCCCGGTTGAGGTTGCCGAGGGGACGGAAGCCGTCAGCCGTGTTCCATGGGTTGAAGGCCAGCGCCTCCACCTGGCGCTCGACCCTGGCGGCCTCGTCGGATGCGAGGTCCTGCTGGGGGATGGTCAACTCGGCCACGACGACCGGTGCTGAGACCCGTTCGCGCCACACCTGGGCGCCGTCCTCGATCGGAGTCCGCTTCTCGTCGACGAACCGCTGGGCGTGAAGGGTGAAGGTGACGGGGCCGGCCCCGACCCGGGTGGTGAGCTCGTCGCGGAGGCCTTCGTGCCGCCTGGGGGTCAGCACCCGGCGGGTCTTCTCGCTCGGCGCGAGCTTGAAGCGCACGGCCTCATCGCCGATGGCGAAGGCGGAGCGGCTCCAGAACGTCTCGGCGGAGATGCTGGCCACGGGATGGGCGACGGCCCGGCTGAGGGCGACCGCCATCCGCAACGCCTCGCGCGGGCCGATCATCGGAATCAGACGGAGAATCATGCCGACGGCGGTCTTGGACTCGGCCTTGGCTCGGGCCTGGGCCATGAACTGGATGACGTTCCGGGCATGGGAGGCGGGGGCGTTGGTCATCAGGAAGTCCTGGCCGCCGCCGGGGCCGTGGACTCGTATGGCCACCCCCCGAAGGTCCTTCTTCGAGTCCCGTTGGCGGGTACCGCTGGCGTTGGAGAACCGGACCGTGGCCCGGTGGGTCGTGCCCGGTTGGAACAGCCCCACCTGCAGATCGGTGGGTACCGCCGGCGACACGCGAAAGGTGGCGTTGTCCACGGCGCCGAGGCTCTTGGCGTGGAAAGCCCGGTCCGGGCCGGTGGAACGGCTGCGGGCCTGGTTGCGGTCCTGCACCTCGCGGATCTCGACCTGGAAGCGGGCGAACAACTCCGCCTCCGCGTCCGGGCTTCCGCCTAGGTAGACCTCACGCCACCGCGTTGCCGACCTGGTGCTCCGACCATCCGCCGTCGTCACGGACGCAAGTCTCGCGTGACGGCGTCCGCTCCGCACGGCCGGCGCCTCAGTCGGGGTGAACCAGCTCCCGGACGCCCTCGAGCAGTAGCTCCCGGACCGTTTCCCACGTGCGCTCGGCGGCTGCCACGAGAAGGCCGTTCGAAGTCTGCGGCGGGCGGTACTCGGTACCGTCGAAGCGCCGGCACACGCCGCCCGTCTCCTTGACCAGGAGGACACCCGGCGCGTGGTCCCAGGGGAGGGTCCGCCAGAAGACGAGGAACTCCTGCTCCCCCATGGCCAGGAGGGGGTAGTCGACCCCGGCGCACATCCGGCCCGGGAGGACCGCGCCCAGCCGATGGCTGTTGGCCGCGATGATCGCGGCCATGGGGG
>JAIVIH010000006.1:10680-13494 GCA_020200615.1 Actinomycetota bacterium
CCTCGCAGGTCGGAGCCGTCGGACGGTGGAGGAGGGCGGCTGATGCGTTCGCCGTTGAGATAGGCGCCGCTGCCCTCCTCGGCGATGTACATGCAGCCCTCGGATGGCTGCCAGATCCAGGATGCGACGGTCTCGCCTCGACTGACCCGAGCGACCATCACGGCGTAGTCACCCGACCCGTTCACGAAGTTGGCGGTTCCGTCGACGGGGTCGACGAGCCACGCCTGCGACACCTCGCTCAGAGTTTCTAGGCTGGATCGCCCGGCCGCTACTGCCTCTTCTCCGATCACGGGCACCCCGGGTGCCAGCGCCTCCAGGCGGGCCGTCAGCGCCTCCTCGGCCTCGACGTCGGCCGTCGTGACCAGCTCGCCGGCCGCCTTGCTACTGACGTCCTGATCGTCGAGGGCCCGAAACCGGGGCACCACGATCTCGGCCGCGACCTCGCGAATGATGTCGGCGACCTGATCGATCACCGGCGCGCTCAGGTGATGATCTGGACCTCGACGGACGGACCATCGGGCAGGATCGTCACCGTCTCGAAGAAGACCGTGGTCTCCTCCTCGTAACTGACGGGGTAGGTCGTGAACGCCGGGCCCGAGAACTCGGGTGGCGTCACCTGAAGGTCGAGCAGGAGGTCCTGGGGATTGATGCCCTGAGGCTCGTGACGGACGAGGCAGACCTCGTAGCCGGTGCTGTCCAGGGTGCACTCGCCTTCCACCCGGAGGACCCCTGGCCCTGGCAGCTCCCGCGTGAGAACCGCGGTGAATATGCACGGGGCCGTCGACGGTGCCGCTCGGGCGACTCCCTCCAAATCCGCGGAGGTGTAGAGCTGGATCGCCCCCTCGACCAGTCCCGGCCCGCCGATGGTCGAGCGGCTGGTGGTGAAGACCGCGACCGACTCGAATGTCGCTTCGGTGGCGGACCCGCCCCCGTCACCGGACGCGAGGTTGACCTCGGGCAGCAGGATGGTGACCGTCATGGTGTCGCCGTCCTCTGAGCCCCGGAGGGTGGCGGTAACCAGCCGGCCGATAGGCGTGTCGAGCGGGGTCACCGTCTCCGAGATCTCCACGAGATCGCGAAGGGGCGGACGGGACGGCCCGCGGTAGTGCAGCTGGGCACTCCGGAGGTCGTAAGTGATCGAAGCGCCTCCCCCCGTCAACTCGAAGCTGTCCGCGTCGATGAACCCGTTCGCCATGGGTCCCCCTTCTCTCGCCGGAGACGCAGCGTAGAACGGCGGCGGCCGGTCCGCCCCGTTACCCGGGAAAGAGCCAGGGACGAGCGATGTCGTCGTTGCCGAACGACGGGAGCGGTTCGCTGGGCACGGTCTCCACGATCCCCGTGGGGTCGGGATGCCCGTCCACGTCGACGTTGACAAGGTCGCCGTTCTCGTCAATGCGTACCGTCACTCGGTCCATGGGACAGGTGTACACCCGCAGACGTGGGAAGTCGATCCCCCAATCGCGTGCTGAGGAGGCAGAACTCGTTGCCTTCGGGATCGGCGAGAACGACCCAGTGGTGCGCAGTTCACGTTCTCTCGGAACGTGAACTGCGCACCGACCTCTGCGGATTTAACCTCGCCCGTGTGTGCGGGCGCATCGTGGTCTACCGGCCGGCCGACGTCCTTGCTGCTCTGTTCGACGCCATGGAGGCGCCGGGGCTGGGGGAGTCGTTCGCGCCGAGCTTCAACCTGGCGCCCACCCGGACCGTGGCCGGGCTGGTCGTCACCGCCCGCGGCCCGCGAGTCCTCTGCCCCTTCCGCTGGGGATTGCGGAACCGCCTCTTCAACGCCCGGGCCGAGACGGCCGCTACCAGCAGGACTTTCGCGCCCGCCCTCCGGGCTCGGCGGCTGGCCGTGCTGGCCGATGGCTTCTTCGAGTGGCGGGCGGGCGACGGCGGTCCGAGCCAGCCCCTGTACTTCCACCGCGCCGACGGCGAGCCACTGGCCCTGGCTGGGTTGTGGGAGCGCGAGGAAGAGGTCGTGAGCTGCACCGTCATGACGACCGCCGCCGGCGAGGACCTGGCCGGGGTCCACGACCGCATGCCGGTGGTCCTGGAACGCGATGCTCTGGCGGCATGGCTCGGCCCGGGCGAGCTGCGCGCACTCCGACGAGACGCGATCCTCGAGCCCTCCCCGGCCGGGACCCTCGTGCATCATGCCGTCGACCCTCGCGTCGGCGATGTCCGCAACGACAGTTCCGACTTGATCGACCCGTTCGACCCGCCGGCGCCACCACTCCGGCTCTTCGGCTAGCCCCGCTCCGGAATTCGTGGGCTCCTGGGGTAGGGCCCCGTGAACCAACTCGGAGCGGGCGACGAGAATCGAACTCGCGTCTTCAGCTTGGGAAGCTGACATTCTGCCTCTGAACTACGCCCGCGAGGGCGTTCACTCTACCGCCCCGGCGCGGTGGGGCCCCACCGCCAACCGCTTGGCGGCGCCGTTGGTCCACCCCCGGTGCAGCAAGCGACAACGGTTCATAGAGGCGAAACAGAGCAGCAACGTTCGCCCCCTATGGTCCGCAACCAATGGAGGTCACGCTGTTGCGCTGGCCGTCCGAGAGGGCCCGACGGGACCGTCTGAGCCTCGCCGGCGGGCCGCGCCTTCTGCTCGTTGAAGACGGTCAAGACCCGCCGACCCTGGTCGATTGCCTGGAGGACTGGGTGCGGGTCCCCGCGCCCGAGGAAGAGGTGATGGCCCGGGTGAACGCCCTCAGTGTTCGCCGAGCCGTCCACGAGTGCGACGCTCCCGGCCTCGACACCGACGGGGTCCTCCGCTACCGGGGCAAGTGGGTGTCCCTCCCTCCTCTCGAGACCCGG
>JAIVIH010000438.1 GCA_020200615.1 Actinomycetota bacterium
GGCCCAAGCTGCGTGAGGAGTTCATCAACTCCGCCCACGGGGCCGGGGGGAAGGCCTCTGCCGCCCTCATCGACGCCGTCTTCCTGGAGGCCTTCCGCAACCCCACGCTGGAGACGATGGCCGACGGCGCCGTCCTCACCCTGCCGTCGGGGGAGCGCCTGGCCTTCAGCACCGACTCCTACGTGGTCAAGCCGCTGCGCTTCCCGGGCGGGTCCATCGGCCACCTGGCCGTGCACGGCACGGTGAACGACCTGTCCATGATGGGGGCCCGTCCCCAGTGGATCTCGGCCGGGTTCATCATCGAGGACGGGTTCTCCATCGCCGAGCTGCGGGACATCGTGGCCGACATGCGGGAAGCGGCCGTCGCTGCCGGTGTGGAGATCGTCACCGGCGACACCAAGGTGGTCAACAAGGGCGCGGCCGACGGCGTCTACATCAACACCGCCGGGGTGGGCGTGATCCCCTCGGACGTGCGCCTCGACCCGGCCTCGGTCCGGCCCGGGGACAAGGTTCTGGTATCGGGCAAGGTCGGTGACCACGGCATCGCCGTGCTCATCGCCCGGGGCGAGCTGGCCCTCGAGGCCGACATCCCCTCCGACACTGCCCCGCTGAACGGGCTGGTCGAGCGCCTGCTGGAAGCCGCCCCCAACACCCGCTTCCTGCGGGACCCCACCCGCGGCGGCGTGGCCACGGTGTGCAACGAGCTGGCCCGGGCGGCCGAGGTGTCTGTGGTCCTTCAGGAGTCGGCCATCCCGGTGCGGAACATCGTCAACGGGGCCTGCGAGATCCTGGGGATCGACCCGCTGTACGTGGCCAACGAGGGCAAGTTGGTGGCGGTGGTGCCGGCCGAAGAGGCCGCCGCCGCCCTGGCGGCCATGCAGGCCCACCCCTTCGGCGCCGACGCGGCCGTGATCGGCGAGATCCGGGAGGACCCTCCCGGCATCGTCATCATCAACACCTTCTTCGGGGGAAACCGAATCGTGGACATGCTCGTCGGCGACCCCCTCCCCCGCATCTGCTGAGCGGGCCGTCCATGGTGGAGCGCCGGCGCCTGCGGGTGACAGGCACGGTGCAGGGTGTCGGTTTCCGGCCCTTCGTGTACCGCTTGGCCACCGACCTCAGGCTGTCGGGCCACGTCTCCAACGACAGCCTGGGCGTGCTCATCGAGGTCGAGGGACCGGGAGACCGCCTGGATGAGTTCGGCCGGCGCCTGGTGGACGAGGCCCCCCCGCTGGCCCGCATCGCATCGACCGGCAGTGAGGCGGTACCCGCGGCCGGCATCCCCGGATTCACCATCGTGGACAGCCGGGTCGAGGGGGCCCCGGCCGTGGCCGTGAGCGTCGACGTCGCCACCTGCGACGACTGCCTGCGGGAGATGCACGATCCCGATGACCGCCGGTTCCGCTACCCGTTCATCAACTGCACCAACTGCGGGCCCCGGTACACGATCATCCAGTCCATCCCCTACGACCGGGCGTCGACGACCATGGCCGTCTTCCCCATGTGCCCGGACTGCCGCCGGGAGTACGAGGACCCCGCCGACCGTCGCTTCCACGCCGAGCCCAACGCCTGCCCCGTCTGCGGCCCTCACCTGTCGTTCCTGGACGCCGAGGGCACCGTCCTGTCCGAGCACGGGACGGCGCTGAAGCAGGCGGCCACCTTCCTCCTCGACGGGCGGATCCTGGCCGTGAAGGGCCTGGGCGGCTACCACCTCGCCTGCGACGCCACCGACGAGGTAGCCGTGGCCGAGCTGCGCCGCCGCAAGGCCCGCGACGACAAGCCCTTCGCCATCATGGTCACCGGCCTGGAACGGGCCCGGGCCCTGTGCCACCTCACCCCGGCGACGGAGGAGGCGCTGGCGTCGCTTCGCCGCCCGATCGTGCTCGCGCCCCGGCGCGCGGACGCTCCAGTGGCGCAAGGCGTGGCGCCGAAGCTGCCCGAGCTGGGCCTGATGCTCCCGTACACGCCCCTCCACCACCTGCTCCTGGCCATGGTGGGCCGCCCCCTGGTCATGACCAGCGGCAACCTCTCCGACGAGCCCATCGCCCACGACGACACCGACGCCCTGGCCCGCCTCGGGCCCATGGTCGACGGCATCCTGACCCACGACCGGGCCATCCACATCCGCTGCGACGACTCTGTGTTGAGGGCGGCTTCGCCGCTCCCGGCCGGGGCCCCCGCCACCAGGGGCTTCACCGGCGTCGGCCCCCCTACAGATGGTTCGCCGGTCCCGGGGGTACGCGCCGGAGCCGGTCCGGCTCCCCCGTCCCACGGGGCGACACATCCTGGCCGTGGGGGCCGAGCTGAAGAACACCGTGACCGTGGCCAAGGGCCAGAACCTCATCGCCAGCCACCACATCGGCGACCTGGAGCACCTGGCCGCGTACCGCTCGTTCCTCCAGGCCGTCGACCATCTGTGCCACCTCACGGGCGTCACCCCCGAGGTCGTCGCCCACGACCTGCACCCGGAGTACCTCTCCACCAAGTTCGCCGTCGACCTGGACCTGCCCGCCCTGAGCGTCCAGCACCATCACGCCCACATCGCCTCCTGCCTGGTCGACCACGGCCGGGGACCCGACGAGCCCGTGCTGGGGCTGGCCTTCGACGGGTTGGGCATGGGCCCAGACGGCACCATCTGGGGTGGCGAGTTCCTGGTCGCCGACCTCCGGGGCTACCGACGGGTGGGACGGCTGCGCCCCGTCCCCCTCGTGGGCGGGAACCTCGCCATCCGCGAGCCCTGGCGGATGGCCCTGGTGTGGGCCCACGCCGCCCTGGGCGCAGACGAGGCCGAGCGGTACGGGAGTCAGGTCGACGAGCGGTGGCCGGCCCTGATCGGCCTGGCCGAGAGGCCCGACGCCCTCCTCACCACCAGCGCCGGGCGCCTGTTCGACGCCGTCGCCGCCCTGCTCGGCCTCCGCCTCCGGGTGACGTACGAGGCCCAAGCCGCCATCGAGCTGGAGGCCCTGGCGGTCACCGTCCCCGCGGCGGACGCGCCGGAGTACCCGGTCGCCGTCGAACAGGTGGGTGACCTGCTTCAGCTCGACCCAGCGCCGCTCCTCGCCGGGGTCGTCGCCGAGCGGGACCGGGGAACGGACCTTGCTCTGATAGCCGCCGGCTTCCACGCCGGCTTCGGGCGGGGCGCGGCGGAAATGGCCGTCCGGCTGGCGGCGGCCGAGGGCCTGGACACCGTCGCCCTCAGCGGCGGGGTCTTCCAGAACGTCCGGCTGACCCAGGTGGTGGAGCAGGCCCTGGTCGCCGCCGGGCTGACCGTCCTCGCGCACCACCACCTGCCGCCCAACGACGGAGGAGTCAGCGTCGGCCAGGCGGCCATAGCCGCCGCGGCCGACCCGACCGGCTGAGCCCGGGCCCCCGCTCAGAGGGCCGCTCGGGCCCTAGGTGACTGGTGTCTTTCGCGAGCGTGAATGCTCGCGACTCAGCGGCTGATGGGCGAGAATTACACAGCCGTAGTTCTCGACCAGGAGGGGCCGATGACTCTGGGGTTGGCGGAGCGGCAGGGTGACCTCCTCGACGACGTGGTCCGATTCTGCGATGAGACGCTGCCGGAGGGCTCGGTGTACGGGCTGCTGCATCGGGAGCGGGACCGGCTCTTTCCCGACGAGCTGTTCGCCGACCTCTTCAGCGACCGAGGCCGCCGCTCGGTGCCCCCCTCGGTGGTGGCGACGGTGATGGTGCTGCAGCGCCTGGAGGGCCTTTCGGACCGAGAGGCGGTGGAGCGCTACACCTTCGACGCCCGCTGGCGCTACGCGGCCGGCGTGGGCGGCTACGGCGAAGGACGCTGGGGCGGCTTCGCCCACACCGTGCTGGTCGACATGCGGGAGCGGCTGCGCCGCTCCGAGCACCCCGACCGCGTCTTCGAGGTCGGCCTGGAGGCGGCCCGGGAAGCGGGCCTGGTGGGACGCCGGCGAGTGCTGGACTCCACACCGCTGTACGACGCGGTGGCGACC
>JAIVIH010000186.1 GCA_020200615.1 Actinomycetota bacterium
CGTCAGCGCCGTGCACTCGAGGCCGTGCAGCTCCCGGTACACGGTCAGGTAGTCCATGGAAGCCTTCTTGGACACCCCGTAGGGCGAAAGCGGGCGTTGGGGGGCCGACTCGCGGAGTGGGAGCTTGTCGGACTCGCCGTACAGGGTGCCGCCGCTGGCGGCGAGGACGACCTTGCGGGAACCTCCGGCCCGCGCCCCCTCGAGCACGTTCAGCGTCCCGATGATGTTGATCTCGGCGTCGAGGGCGGGTTGGGCCACGGAGACCCGCACGTCGGCCTGGGCGGCCAGGTGGAACACGACCTCCGGGCGGCGGTGGGCGATGAGGTCGATCACCGCGCCCGAGCGGATGTCCAGGCGGTGGAACGAGCACTCGTGGGTCGGGTTCGACCGGGCCTCGGCCAGGTTGGCGAGCGCCCCGCTCGACAGGTCGTCGACCACGTCGACGGCATGTCCCTCGGCCAGAAGACGGTCGACCAGGGTGGACCCGATGAAGCCGGCTCCACCGGTCACCAGTGCCCGCACGGGGTCGTCAGCCGCCGATGGGCAGGCGGACCCCGTACAGGCGAGCTTCGGGATCCACCTCGTAGCCCCCGCCGATGACGGTCAGGCCGGAGAGGCGGGCGCCCCGCCCGATGACCGCGCCCTCCCCCACGATGGACTGGTCGACGATGGCTCCGGCGTGGATCGACGCCCCGGGGAGCAGGATCGAGCCCCGGACCTCGGCCCCATCGGAAATCCGGGCTCCCGAGCCCACCACCGAATGGTCCACCTTGGCTCCCGACTGGATGTAGGCCGCCGTCCCGATCAGGGCCGGTCCCGTCACCTGCCCGTCGATGACCTGCTCGCCCAGGGTCCAGACGCCGGCCGCGCGCTGGTGGGCCCCCGGAGCGGGGGGCGGCGGACGGCGGCCGTCCAGCAGGTCGAGCTGGGCCTGGAGGTACTCGGCCGGCCGCCCCGTGTCGATCCAGTAGGCGTCCGACACCATGGCGTAGAGGCGACCCTCCTCGGCCATGCGGGGAAAGACCTCGCGTTCGATGGAGGTCGGCTCCCCCTTGAGGATGCGGTCGAGCGCCGAGGGCTCCAGCACGTACGTGCCGGCGTTGATGGCGCCCGTAGTCGACTCCTCGGGGAGGGGCTTCTCCACGAAGGCCTCGACCCGCCCGTCGGGCTCCGTGGGCACCAGCCCGTAGGCCGACGGGTCGGCGACACGGGTGAGGGCGATCGTGCCCTCGGCGCCCCGCTGGCGGTGGAAGTCCACCAGGGCGGTGATGTCGAGGTCGGTGAGGACGTCTCCGTTGAAGGCGAGGAAGGTGTCGTCGATCTCGGCCGCCTCAGCCGCAAAGCGGATGGCGCCGGCGGTCCCCAGCGGCTCCGGCTCGATGGCGTAGCGGATGGTCATGTCGCCCGCACGGTCGCCGGGGAAGAGGGACAGGAAGGCGTCGGGGCGATAGCCGAGCGAGAGGGTGACGTCCTTCACCCCGTGGGCCGCGAGGTGGGCCAGGACCCGCTCGATCATCGGCACCTCGACGATCGGCAGCATCTGCTTGGGAGTGCCGAGGGTCAGGGGCCGGAGGCGGGTCCCCTCCCCGCCGACGAGGACGACCGCTCTCACGGGGCGCTGGTTGGAGGTGCCGAGTCTGGTATCGACACCGGAGGAACGATGGAAGTGGCCACCGCCCCGGGCACGGTGGACGAGGGGGTGGGGCCCACGTCGGTCAACTGGTCGAGCTGGGGCTCCGATGGCGGACGGCGGAGCTCGGCATCCTCGGGCACGAAGGCCACGGTGATGAGCTGACTGTCGCCCAGCCGGGTGCTGGCCGGGTCCCCGGTCACGACGCGGCCTGGGTCGGACGGGGCGCGGGTGTCCCACACCTTGACCTGGACACTGGCCTCCTTGTCCCCGCAGCGGTCGCCGTTCTTCTTCCCGTCCTGTCCCGGCAGCTTCAGCTCGGTTTCGGTGACCTCGATCTCCAAGGTGTCCAGGTAGTGGCGCAGGACAGCGCGCTGGCCTGAGGACTGGCGGCTGAAGGGGTGGGTGTGGACTACGCCGTCCCCGTGGCCGTGGATCCCGAGCGGGTCCTGGCCGTTGTCAGCGAGCGGGGGGGCGAACGTTCCGCAGATGTCGAAGCCGATGGCGGAGTGCCAGTGGTCGGCGCCGATCCGGGGAGGAGTGACGTCGGG
>JAIVIH010000270.1 GCA_020200615.1 Actinomycetota bacterium
GGCCCCGGGTGCGTCCGTGACTTCGTCAAGCAGCGGCGGCAGGTGCACACCGGGCATCTCTGGCTCCGTCATCGCCAGGGCTACACTGTGCCGAGCCTGCAGCCAGCTCTCCTCCTGTACGAGCTGTGGCGCGACCTTCGGGCCGATCGCACTCGTACAGAGCCCAAGCGCCTGGCCTGGACGGCCGGGGCGGTGGCGATGGAGGCCTGGGCCCGAATGGGGGCACGGGCCGACTTCGTGAGGGGAATGGAGAACCATGTCTGGGAGATGGTCCAGAGCACCAAAGCTCCGGCGCTTGACGCAGACGGGGTACACCCTGGCCATGGCGAGCTCCTGGCGAGCCCGGGGCTGGCCGAAGCTGCTGCCGATCAACGTCGTCATCAGCACCAACTTCCGCTGTAACTTCCGCTGCCTCAGCTGCAACGTCTACGAGCGCAAGGTCAAGGAGCTCGAGGCCCCCGAGTGGGAGCAGGTTTTCGCCTCGATGGGCAAGGCCCCCACGTGGATGACGTTCAGCGGCGGCGAGCCCTTTCTCCGGGGTGACCTTCCCGACATCATCCTCTCGGCCATCCACCACTGTGAGCCGGCCATCGTCAACATCCCGACCAACGGCTGGTTCACCAAGCGGGTGCTGGCCGGCGTCGAGAAGATCTGCACCGGCAGCCCCGAGACCCAGCTGGTCATCAACCTCTCCTTCGACCACAACGCCCCCGACCGGCACGACGTCCTCCGGGGCGCTCCGGGATCGTGGAACCGCCTGATCGACACCTACACGGGCCTGCGGGCCCTCGACCTGCCCAACCTCACCGTCGGGGTGCACACCGTGGTGTCCGACCGGAACGAGGAGGACTTCCCCGGTATCGCCCAGGGCCTGGCCGCCCTCGGGGCCGACTCCTACATCGCCGAGCCCGCTGAGGAGCGGGTGGAGCTGCAGACCATCGGCACCGGCATCACCCCCCGGGCCGCCCGCTTTGCGGTGGCGGCCGAGGCCGTGCTCGACGTCGAGGAGGCGGCCAGCGGCACGGTGGCGGGAATGGCCCGGGCCCTGCGGGGCGAGTACTACCAGCGCGTCACCCGCCTGCTCAACGGCGAGGAGGACGCCATGCCCGTGTGCCACGCCGGGTTCCTGTCGGTTCACGTCGGGGCCGACGGCGACGTGTGGTCTTGCTGCGTGCTCTCCCGGTCGTTCGGCAACCTGCGGGACAACGACTTCGACTTCCCCAAGGTCTGGTTCTCCGAGCAGGCCGAGGAGTTCCGCACGTGGATGCGGGAGCGGCGCTGCTCCTGCCCGCTGGCCAACGCCGCCTACACCAACATGCTGGCCGAGCCCGGGGCGGTGAGCCGCATGGCCACCAGCATGGTGCGCACCCCCCGCCGGATCCCCGTCTTGGCTTCCTCCGACCGATGATCCTCGTCACCGGCGCGTCGGGCTTCATCGGGCGCCACCTGGTGCGCGCCCTGGCGCAGGACGGCCGAGAAGTGCGCGCTCTGGTGCGTAGCGACGAGGCCGCCGCTCGGGTGCGCGAGATGGGCGTCGTCGGGGGGGCCAGAGGCGATCTCGAAGACGCCGAGAGCCTGAAGGCGGCCGCCGCCGGCTGCGACCTGGTGTTCCACCTGGCCGGCTCCTACCGGGGATCGGCGGCGACCATGCACAGCTCCCACGTGGCCGGCACCGCCCGCCTCCTGCGCGCCGTGGAGCCCACGGCCCGGTTCGTGCTGGTCAGCTCCACCTCCGTCTACGGATGGGACCAGAACTGGCCCGCCGATCACGCCACCCTTCCCCGGCCGGCGTCGGCCTACGGGTCGGCCAAGCTCGCCGCCGAACGCCTGGTCCTGGCCCGGACCACGGGCGAGTCGGTCGTCGTCCGCCCCACCATCACCTACGGCACGGGTGACGACCACGGCATGCTGGCCCGCACCTACCGGCTCCTCCGCAAGGGGGTCCGCCGGTTCCCGGGCACGGGCGAGAACCGGATCCACCTCACCCACGTCGACGATCTCGTCGCCGGGCTACAGCTCGTGGCCGTCAAGGGGGACGGGATCTACCTCCTGGCCGGGCCTACGGCCGAGCCCGTCCGCCACTTGTTTGCTCTGCTGGCCGAAGGCGCCGGGCTTCCTGCCCCCCGCTTCGGGCTTCCCGCCGGCCTCCTCCGTCCCGTGGCCAAGGGCGTGGACGCTGCCTGGGCCGCCGCCGGCCGGAAGGGGGAGGCGCCTCTGTCACGCCACTCGGTCGACGTGCTCACCCGGGACCGGGCCTACCGGGCCACCCGGGCCGAGGACGAGCTGGGGTGGACGCCGGCCATCACCGTCGAGGAGGGCGTGCCCGAGGTGGGCGCCTGGCTGGCCTCGATCTCGGGTGCCACCGCGTCGACCAAGACCCGGTCGCCGGCGCAGGCCGAGCCCGGCCGGCCGTCAGCCGCGGCCGTGGCCTCGGGCAACGCCACCACCGGCTCGGAAAACGAGCTGGGTTTCGACTGGCGCGGCTACGTGGCCGACCCCGACGAGGGCTTGGGCACGGTCTACGAGCGCTTCGCCCTGAGGGACGTGCTGCAGGCTGCGGTGGGGCGCACCGGTTCGCAGAGCGTGCTCCACGCCCCCCTGTTCGGGATGATGGGCTTCCCCGGGCTCGACGCCGCCTTCCTGGCCCAGGAGGGCATGCGGGTGGGCCTGCTCGACTTCTCCGAGGAGCGCCTGGAGGCTGTGCGTGCCCAGTGGGAGGAGTTCGGGCTCACCCCGGAGCTGCACCTGGTTGACGGCCCCGATCCCGCCTCCTGGCCCGACCGCCTGGCGGCCGAGTACGACCTCGTCTTCAGCTTCGCTGCGCTCTGGTGGTTCGACGACCCGTGGGCCGTGCTGGCCGCCCAGACGCGCTGGGCCGGCCGCGGGGTGCTCTCGTGCGTGCCCAACATGAACGTGTTCCTCAAGATGCGGGCCCGCCTGTGGCACCAGGGCCTGTTCGACAAGCTCAACGAGGAGGCCCTCGACCGCCAGGCCCAGCTGGCTGCGGGCCAGAAGCTCGGCCTGTCGGCCGTAGACAGCGGCCTGTTCGACATCCCGCCCTTCCCCGACACGTCCGTCCCCCTGGCCAAGGTGGTGCGGGCCGTGCTGGGCAAGAAGGACGCTCCCGCACCCGTGGCCACGACCGACGGTCCCCGGGGCGAGGGCGAGCCGGGCGAGGGGGCGTGGAGCTGGTCGATCCTCCCCTACCTCAAGGGGGAGCAGCCCGACCTCGAGGAGCGGGTGGCCAAACTGGCCGCTTGGGAGCGGTACGTCCCCAAGTCGGTGGCCCCCGGCTTGGCCCACCACCGCTACACGCTCTTCATCCCCACCGAGGTCCCGACCGGTCGCTGAGCGAGCCCGGGCGTTTTCCGGCGGACCCGGGCGGGTACCTACCAGCAGCAGGCGGACCGGACGAAGGAGTCACCCATGTCGAATCCCGCCAACGAGTTGAGTCTCGAGGACCTGGACGCCGAGGAGGCCCTGGCCCTTCCCGAGCGGCAGGCCATGTCGAAGATCGACCTCGGTGCCGGCCTGGGGATCGACAACTTCGCCATGCCCATCAACGAGGCGACGGCCATGAACATCTCGTCGAACCAGTCGATCGCCTTCGCCGATGCCGACCAGATCGTGGTCATCAACCAGGTCGACGAGGACTGAGGAGCTAAATGGACCACAAGCCTGAGCTGACGAACGCCGAGATGGACGCAGAAACCGCGGCCGCCCTCCCCGATCGGGAGGCCATGTCGCTGCTCGATCTGACCGCGAACCTCGACCTTGCGCTCGATATCGCCGCGCCCGTAAACGCGGCCATCGCGGCCAACGCCAACGTGGCGGCCCCGATCGACGCCGCTGTCGCCGCCAACATCGGTTCCGTCGGGTCCGAGGCCACGGCTGTGGCCGACCAGGACTCGATCATCATCCAGGACCTGGACGGCACGGCCATCGCCAACGCCACCCAGGACGCCAACGTCGAGCAGTAGCTCAAACCATCTCTCGGAGGGATATCCCGAATGAACGAACCCACTGGCATCACCAACGCCGAGCTGGAGTCCCAGGACGTCACTGCGGTACCGGACCGCGAAGCCATGTCGCTCCTGGGGGACCTGGACCCGGCGTCGCTGCTGGGCACTTCGCTGCTGAACGTCGACGTCGACCTGGCCCTGGATGCCGACGTCGCCGCCCCGATCGACGCCGCCGTAGCCGCCAACGCCAACGTGGCCGCCCCGATCGACGCGGCCGTGGCTGCCAACGTCTTGTCGGTCGACTCCGACGCGGCCGCTTTGGCCGACCAGGACTCCGTCATCGTCCAGAACCTCGACGGCGTGGCCGAGGCCACCGCCATCCAGGACGCCAATCTCGATCAATCCGGCGGCGGCGCCTCCACGGGCTGAGCATCTCCCCCCTTCAGCCTGACTTCTCACCTACGCCGCCCCTCCCGTGACGCAACAACTCGACGCCGGTCGCACCCCGTCTGCGACCGGGGAAGGCAGCGCTCCGGGTTCTCCGCGCCAGCGGTCACACAGCCAGCCCGGCGTCGACACGCCTCGCCTCGCCAGTGGCGTGAACCTCATCGGCGAGTACGAGGCGTCGGGGTACAAGGAAGCCCCGTGCCTCGTCCGGCGGGCTGACGGCCAGACCATCCAGCTGACCCCGCTGCTGTACGCCACCTTGGAGGTCATCGACGGCCAGAGGGACCGGTCGGAGATCGCCCGCCAGTTGAGCGCCCGTATCGGACGGCCGGTGAGCGCCGACAACGTGCGGTACCTGGTCGCCGAGAAGCTGTGGCCCGCCGGGCTCGTGAAGGACGCCCGGGGCGGCGATCCGCAGGTCCAGAAGTCGAATCCGTTGCTGGCGCTGCGGCTGCGGATGCAGCTGACCAGCGAGCAGTGGACGAACCGGCTGGCCGCACCGTTCGCGATCCTGTTCCGGCCCTGGGTCGTCCTCCCGGTGATCGCCGGCTTCGTGGCCGTCGCCGTGTGGGTGCTCGGCGTTCGAGGGGTCGGAGGCGGGGCGCGGCAGCTGCTCTACTCGCCGGGGTTCATGCTCGCCACCTTCGCCATGCTGATCGCTTCCTCGTCGTTCCACGAGCTGGGCCACGCCGCCGGCTGCCGGTCCTCCGGAGGTCGCCCGGGAGTGATGGGCTGCGGGCTGTACCTCGTGTGGCCCGCCTTCTACACCGACGTCACCGACGCGTACCGCCTCAACCGGGCCGGGCGGCTACGGACCGACCTCGGTGGCATCTATTTCAACGCCCTCTTCGCCCTGGCCACGTTTGCCGCGTGGGCCGTGACCGGGGCCGAGGCTTTCCTTCTGCTCATCCCGCTCCAGATGTTGCAGATGATCCACCAGCTGCTTCCCGTCGTCCGGATGGACGGCTACCACATCCTTTCCGACCTCGTCGGGGTACCCGACCTGTTCGCCCGGATCAAGCCCACGTTGCTCGCCCTCGTACCGGGACGGAGAGGCGGCGACAACGCCCGTGTCCTGAAGCCGTGGGTGCGGCTCGTCATTACCGTCTGGGTGCTCACCGTCGTTCCGCTGCTCCTCTTCAGCCTCCTCATGGTCGTCGTCTCGGCGCCCCGCGTGGTGGCCACGGCGTGGGACTCCGTCGGGCTCCAATGGCGTGCCGTGAGCGGCGCCGTCGGCGACGGCGCCTGGTCCTCGGCGACCGTCGGCGCGCTGGGCGTCATGGCCACGGTGTTGCCCGTTCTCGGCTCCGGCTACATCCTGAGCCGTATCGTGCGCCGGGCTGGCTCGTGGGCATGGTCGGGTGCGGGGAACGTGCCGCTCGGGCAGCCCGGGGTCGTGCTGGCCGGCGTGGCCGTCACAGCCGCGCTCACGTTCCTGTGGTGGCCCAACGGCGAGTACCGGCCCATCCAGCCGGGTGAGAGAGGACGCATCGGTGAGGCCCTCGAGGCCGTGTCATCGCTCGGCACCGGCCGTCCCGCCCTCACGCCCGAGCGTGAGTCCGAGTTGGGTGGCGCACCGGCACGGGCCTGGACCGTGGGCGAGGGCGCGACGGAGACACCGGCCCCGCCCTTGAGCGACGGGTCACCGACGTCGCCCACGACCCAACCGGCGCCCGCCGATGAAAGCGATGAGGCCCCAGGCACCACCTTGGCCGGGCGCACCGCCACCACTACGGCCGACGTCGACGAGGACGAGGAGACGCCGGTTCCCACAACCTCGGTGTCCCCTACCACCGTGACGACCCGACCCTGACGAAACGCCACCACGCGCTGAACCGGGGATGGCCCTGTACGGTATTCCAGCGGCCCGCAGGCGTCGTCTACCGAGGAGACTCACAATGGAGATCGTTCGTAACGACGATGGAACGCTCGTGGTCCCGGTCCAGCCCGCACGGCACCACGAGAGCGAGGACGGTGACGACGCCGCCTCCTCCGTGGTCGAGGATGTGGCGGCGGCCGACGATGCCGAGCCCGCCACGCGCCTCCTCCACCCGGGCGAAGGTGGTTACGACGACGCCCTGGCCGAGTGGGACCTTCAGCAGAACCCCGACCGCCCGCCGGTCGTGTCGACGGCCACCGGCCGGCAGGAGGCCATGAGCCTCGTGCACGCGGTGGCGACCTCACCCGATCATGCGGTCGCACCCGCCGTCGAAGCCCTCGACGATCCCGAAGCGAGCGGCGAAGCGTTGCGACACGTTCTCGTCGGCGGGGTTCACTCGGTGGAGGACTTCGCCGCCGAGGTTGCCGAGGCCGAGGGCGGCGACCCGCTCCCCGCCCACGAGACGACGAAGATCATCGGTGAGGTGCTGGCCGAGCTCGATTGATGAGCGCGGTCGATCCCGGGCGGGCGCCCTTGCCGAAACGGGCAGGACCCCGGCCGACGACCACTCCGACCAACCCGCACATGCAGCTCGACCAGCAGCCGGTCGGGACAGAGCAACGAGAGCTCCTGGCAGCCGAGGTGTTCACCCTTCCGGGCGTGCAGGAGCACCCGAGCCTCCTATCACTACCGGGGGCGCGCGCCCTGTGGCTCGCCGACGTGGTCGGTGCTCCCGCCGACGCTTTCATGGCCGGCATCGAGTTTGCCCACCTCCACCCGAGCCCCGACCAGAGTTTGCACATGATGCTGCCGCCCGCTCTGGTCGATGAGGCGATCGAAGCGGGGTGGGCAGAGCAGCACCCGGCCGCTCGCCGCGGGCTGATCTCCGCCAACGCGGTGATGGTCTACGCCCCCCGCACCGACGAGGAGCGCGCCGTGGTGGCCTCCCTGGTGAAGGCGAGCCACGCCTATGCGACGGGCGAGGGAGCCGGCGGCGACTCGGGCACCGCCGGGCCGACATAGCCACCGTACGCATCGCCACCCTGAACTGCCGGAACACGGCCAACAAGTGGCGGAAGCGCGCTCCGCTTCTGGTGGAGCAGCTGGTCGACCTGGCGCCGGACGTGATCGGCCTCCAAGAGCTGCGGCACTTCCCCTCCCAGGGCCGGAAGATCGCCGAGGCGGTGGGGAACGCCACGGGTCGGGCCCACTGGCTCCACCCCACCTACAAGACCGGCATCTGGTGGTGGTGGGAAGGCATCGCCATCCTCAGCCGCCTGCCCATCCTGCAGCGGGACGCCCTCGAGCTGCCCGGACAGAACAAGGTGGCGAGCTTCGCTCGCGTGCAGCTTCCCGCCGGAGGCGTCCTCGACGTCTACAACACGCATCTGGCGGCCCTCGGCGCCGCGGTACGCCTGGAGCAGATGCGTGCCGTCCTGGCCTGGATGAGCGAGCGCCAAGGCCCGAGCGGGGCCGCGGGCATTCCGCAGGTGCTGGTGGGCGACTTCAACGCCGGCCCCTCGGCCGAGAGCATCCAACTGGCCAGTCGGGTCCTCCGCTCCGCCTGCGCCGTCTCCGGTGGCGATCCGGTCCGCACCTCCCCCACCCCTCTCCGGCGGGTGCAGCGGTCGAAGAGAGCCGCCGTTCTCGACTACGTGTTCGTGAGCCCGGGCCTGGAGGTGGTCGACGCCCACGTGACCTTCGATCGCTCCCACCCCGACGATCCCTGCCTGTTCGCCTCCGACCACTTCGGCGTGGTGGCCGACATTTCCGTGCTTACCTCCACCATGACCCTCGACTGAGCCGAACAGAGAAGGGTCCGTGGCGGAGCTACGCCGGCTTGCTACGGTTATCCCTTCGTCGACGCCGCTGTTTCTGGGCGGTGCCCGAAGGTTCCAGGAGGTCTTGCCACTCGATCAGCCACGCCCAGGGTGCCGTCTGCACCTCGTAAGGACGATGGTCCCGGGCCCTGGCTCGCGAGGTGAATGCTGCAGATAGACGAGTGCCCGCATTTCAAGCCACACCTGATGCCCCCAGAAGGGGGCTTCCGAGGAGGCGCAAAATGCGCACACGCCGACGTACTGCGGCTTTCGCCGCGTCCCTTTTCCTGGCCGCCAGCCCCCTGGG
>JAIVIH010000439.1 GCA_020200615.1 Actinomycetota bacterium
GTGGTGGCCCTGACCCAGGTGGCCGAGGAGCTGTTGCTCCCCGAGCCGGTGGACCTGGCCTTCTGCCGCTTCCTCCTCATGCACGTGGTGGATCCGCTGGCCGTGCTGCGCCGCATGGGCCAGGCCGTCAGGGAGGGAGGCTGGGTCGTGGCCCAGGAACCGGTGACGACGGCGGGAAGGGTGGGCGGGCGGCCCCTGTCCATGCCCGACGCCGTCCACCCCGACGTGGGCGCCGAGCTTCCGGCCCTGGTCCTGGCCGCGGGGCTGCAGATCGTGGACGCGTGGGCCGAGTCCCAGGCCGGGGCCGGGGCCGGCCCCGTACGGGACTACCTGGCCCAGCTCACGGGCGTGGACCCGGGCGACGACCCGGTGGTCCTGCCCCCCCTGGTGACAGTGGTGGCTCGCCGCCGGGGCTGACACAGGGGCCCGCCGCCGGGGCTAGCGCTCGATGGTCAGGTCCCGCCAGTAGAACCAGTAGGTGCGCCAGCGGACCACGCCCCGGAAGGGCAGGCCCACCAGGTGCCAGAACATGCGCCACGTCTCCCGCACGCCCCGGCGGCGGCCGAACTTGTCCCGCTTGGTCCGGTGGGTGACTCCCTTCATGATCCGGACCGTGGTGGGCAGGCGGGCCTCGCAGACGACCTCGTTGATCATGATCTCGATGTCGTAGCCGAGGCGCTTCCGGGGCGGCACGGAGTCCCACACCCACCGCGGGATCACCCGCTCCCCCGACGTCGGGGCGAAGGTCAGCACCAGCGGGTTCCAGAGGCCGTAGTCGAACCATCCGAGGGACATGGTCGCCCTGCCCTCCGCGAACGGACGGCAGATGTCGTCCAGGTGGACGGCGGTCAGCCCGATGCAGTCGGCGTCGCACAGCAGGAGGGCATCGGCGGCGCTGGTTTCGATCCCGGCCTCCAAGGCCCCGGCCTTGGAGCCGCCTGATCGGGCGTCCCGGCGCACGACCTTCGCCCCCGCGGCCAGCGCCAGCTCGGCCGTGCCGTCCGTCGAACCGTCGTCGACGACGATGACCTCCGACGTGTAGGAGCACGCCCGGCACGCCTCCACCACGGCGGCGATGGTCGGGGCCTCGTTGCGGGCAGGAATGACGGCGTCGATGGTCAGCGGGCGCGGTTCGGACGGCGCTCTCAACCGAGTTTGGCCCGCAGGAACTCGAGGGTCCGTACCCAGGCCTGGCGGGAGGCGTCCTCGTCGTAGGCCTCAGGCCGGGTCTCGTCGAAGAAGGCGTGCCCGGCGGTGGGATAGAAGAACAGGCGGACGTCCCGGCCGCGGCTGTCGAGCTTCTCCTCGATGTCGCGCGCCATCGCCGGGGTGGCCCAGTCGTCCCGTTCGCCGTAGTGGCCCTCCACCGACGCGGCGATGCGGTCCCAGTCGGGTTGGGCGTCGGGCCACGGGAGGGCTCCGTAGAACGGAACCACCACCTGCACCTGGTCGGGGCGGAGGCCGGCCAGCCACAGGGCCAGGCCACCCCCCAGTCCGAACCCGATGGCGCCCACGCCGTGGCCGCGCACGGCCGGGTGATCGACCAGGAAGTCGACGGCCCCGGATAGGTCCCGGCCGACCTCGGCCACGTTGACGGCCTTTCCTTCCTGGAGGTCCGGGGCCAGGGCGGTAAAGCCCTCGGCCGCCAGGCGGTCGCACACCGACCGGATGTGCGGTCCTCCGCCCCCCTCGCGGATGACGACCAGGCCCAGTCCCGCCCCTTCACCGGATGCCAGGTAGCCGCCCGCCGTCGTGCCGTTGCTGGGGAACTCGATCTGCTCGCCCATGACGCCGGGAAGGTTACCGGCGCACTTCCCGCAGCAACTCCGGGACGGGCGGGCAGGTGGGCCGGGTCAACCCTTCGGCCACCGCCTCGCGCCCCTCGGGGCCCACGATCTGATCGACCCAGTCCAGCGGAACGATCTCCTCGACCTCGTTCCACGCCCGGCCCCGGCTGGTGAGACGCCCGGCCAGGGCCGTCCAGAGCTCCCCCGGGAGGACCCGCCCTTCACCGGCGACGGCCCAGACCGGGACCCCGGACTGCCGGCCGCACGCCGCCGCCGCCCCCGAACCGCTGGCCGCCACCAGTCCGCTCGGGCCCGGCGGTCGGCCTACCACTCCGCTCAGAGGGCCGCTCGGGCCCGGCACTCCGCTCAGAGGGCCGCTCGGGCC
>JAIVIH010000187.1 GCA_020200615.1 Actinomycetota bacterium
CCGCCATCGAGAGGATGGCAGCCACGCTCAAGGGCCTGGCCGCGGCCCGCTCGGCTGAGGCCGGGGCGTGGAAGCAATCCGGCGACCGCTCGGCCGCCCACCACCTGGCCCGCACCACGGGAACCTCGGTGGGCCACGCGGTGGAGATCATCGAGACCGCCCGGCGCCTCGAGAAGCTGCCGGCGGTGGCGGCCGCGGCCCGGGCCGGGAAGCTGTCGGCGTCCCAGGCCGCAGCCGTGGCCACCGCGGCCAGCGCCGACATCTCGGCCGAGGGGCGCCTCCTGGAGAGGGCGGGGCGGTCGTCCCTGGCCGAGCTGCGGGAGGAGTGCGCCCGCACCTGGGCCGCGGCCCGGCCCGACCCCGAGGCCGTCGGGCGGCCATCCGCGCCGGGCGTCTCCTGCGCAGCCACACCGACGCCGAGGGGGCCTGGAACCTGCGCAGGCGCGACAACCCCGAGGTCGGCGCGGGGATCATGGCCGCCATCGGCGCCGCCGACCCTTCCTGGCCGCGGTGGTCGCCGACGGCCGCCGGGTGGTGGGGGTGGCCCACCTGGGCCGGCGCCCCACCGCCTCCCAGCAGACGGCCCTCGAGTGGCTGTACCCCACCTGTGCCGTCGAGGGCTGCTCGGCCGGCACATGGCTGGAGAATGACCACCGGGTCGACTGGGCCACGAGCCACGTCACCATCCTCGACCTCCTCGACCGGCTGTGCCGCCACCACCACGACCTCAAGAGCCTCGACGGCTGGGCCCTGGTCCACGGCCGGGGGAAACTCCCCTTCGTCCACCCGACGATCCTCGTCACCCACGACATGCCCACGCCCCACCGAGCGCGGCGTGAGCCGGGCGCCGCCGGGCGGCCGAGCGCGCCCTAGATCGGGATGAGGGCGTCGAGGCCGATGGTGACGCCGGGCCGGGTGGCCACGGACTTGACGGCCAAGATCACGCCGGGCATGAACGAGCTGCGGTCGTAGGAGTCGTGGCGGATGATCAGGCTCTGGCCCGTGGTGCCGAAGATGACCTCCTGGTGGGCGACCAGGCCCCGCAGGCGGACCGAGTGGAGGCGGATCCCCCCCGGACCCTCACCGCCCCTGACCCCGTCCACCACGGTCTTGGTGGTCGGGTCGGAGGCCCAGTCGGACGAGGCCGACGCCACCCGCTCGGCGGTGAGGATGGCCGTGCCCGACGGCGCGTCCGGCTTCTGGTCGTGGTGGAGCTCGATGATCTCGGCCGTCTCGAAGTAGGGCGCGGCCAGCTCGGCGAAGCGAATCATGAGGACGGCTCCGATGGCGAAGTTGGGGGCGATGAAGCAGTTGCTGGAGGTGAACCGGCGCGACAGGTCCTCGTAGTCCTCGGGCACGAAACCGGTGGTGCCGACCACGGCGTGGACCCGGTTCTCGGCGCACCACGCCAGGTTCTGGCGGGCGGCGTCGACGTGGGTGAAGTCGATGGCCACGTCGGCCCCCGACCGGCCCAGGGACGCGGCGTCGGGCGACACGAGCAGTCCCGAGACGTCGGCGCCCGTCACCCGGCGAAGGTCGAGGCCGGCGTGGAACGGGTCGATGCCGGCCACGAGCTGCAGTTCGGGGTCCGCCGCCACCGTGCGGCAGACGAGCGATCCCATCCGCCCTCCGGCCCCGAACACGCCGACGCGGATCGTCACGGACCGGACACTACAGACGGGTCAGGCAACCTGCTCGGAGAAGGCGTCCTCGGAGAAGGGACCCACGACGGCCAGGGTGCGGGGCCCGGCGACTACCCGCTCGATCACTCGGCGCACGTCGGCGGCGGAGACGGCGGCCGTCCGTTCCACGAGCTCGTCCAGGCTCATCACCTCACCGTGCACGAGCTGGCTGCGCCCGATGCGGCTCATGCGGCTCGACGTCTCCTCCAGGGCCAGCACGATGGAGCCCTTGACGTGCCCCCGGGCCACGGCCAGCTCCCGCTCCGGCACCTCGTCCTGGAGGAGGCGGTCGAGCTCGGCGGAGATGAGGTCGAGCACGGTGGTGGCCCGGGCCGGGGAGGTGCCGGCGTAGACGGCCAGCAGACCGGTCTCCAGGTAGGCCGCCCGGTAGGAGTACACCGAGTACACCAGGCCGCGCTTCTCCCGGATCTCCTGGAACAGCCGGCTGGACATCCCTCCGCCCAGGAGCTGGTTCAGGACGGACAGCCGGCGGCGGCGAACACGATGCTGTCGGGCCGGTACTGGGCCCGGAAGTAGCCACTGATGTCGTCGCGGGTCATGGCCGAGATCGTGGTGGCGTCGCCCAGCACCTCCCGGCCCAGGGGGTGGCCGGGATAGATGGCCTCCTGGCAGAGGTCGTGCACGAGGTCGGCGGGCTCGTCCTCGTGCATGAGGATCTCCTCGAGGATCACCTGCCGCTCGGCGTTGATCTCGTCCGGACGAAAGGCGGGCGCCCACATGATCTCGGAGAGGATGTCGAGGCCGAGATCGAGGTCTTCGTGGAGGAGCCGCACGTAGAACGCGGTGTACTCCTTGGTGGTGAAGGCGTTCATCTCACCCCCCACCGCTTCGATGGCCTCGGCTATCTCGTGGGCGCTGCGGTCCTCGGTCCCCTTGAACAGCAGGTGCTCGAGGAAGTGGGACGCCCCCGCCACCTCGGGCCGCTCGTCGCGGGAGCCGGCGTCAACCCAGAAGCCCAAAGCCACCGAGGCCGAACCAGGCACGGCCTCGGTGACCACCGACAGGCCATTGGCCAGTCGGGTCTGCTGAACGACTGAGCTCAACTGCTAGCGCCGGCGCCGGCGGTCGCGGTTGCGACGGGGCCCGTCGCCCTCGCCGCCACTGGGGCGGCCTCCGGCGGGCGTCTCGCCGGCCGGGCCCAGGTCGCCGAAGACCTGCTTGGCCTCCTGCTCGAACTGCTCCTCGAACGAGACGTACTCGCGTCCGCTGCCGGCAGGAGCCGGAGCCTCTGCGCCGGCCGATTCCTCGGCCCGCGGGGCACGGGCGGCGGCCGGTGCCGCCTCCCGGGGACGAGGCACGGCGGGAGCGCCGTTCCCGCTTCCGCCGGTGGACGGAGCGTCGCCCTCGGCTTCGTCGCCCACCACCGACAGGGCCACCTTGCCCTGAGGGTCGACATCGTCCACGCGGACGGTGATGTCCTCGCCCAGGGAGAGC
>JAIVIH010000188.1 GCA_020200615.1 Actinomycetota bacterium
GTCCTACGCCTACGAGATGGCGTCCGCCGACGGTGCATTCGGAGCCCACAGGACCGCGGACGGCAGGCACTTCATCGTCCGGAAGGTCTCCACCGGCGAAATGGTCCTGTCCACCCATCCCCAGTACGTGGGCGACCCGGCTGACGCCAACAACGACGTCAAGGCCGGGAAGTTCTGCTCGAGCTCGAACCTGTTCGCGGCCACTTACCACTACTGGGGCGGAACGAGCATCTATTCCTGGATCGGCTACTGGAGCACGGCCACGGGAGGAATCGTTTCCCAAGGCCAGCGCGCTGAAGGGGAGGTCTACTCCCTCGACGCGTACTGCTGAGCGCCGTCCGCGTCACTGCTCTCTTACGCCACGGGCAGCATGTTGGGGTCGGTGGCGCCCGGTCCAGCCTCCGCGGAGCGTTTCTCGCTGGCTGCCGCGGGTAGTCGTTATCGGGAGCGAAGGCAGCCGAAGGAGCGACAGTGGTCATCGATCGCGAACAACCGACCGTCCCCCTCGGCGCTCGTGGAGCGATGCCCATGGTCGGCCTGGGCACCTGGCAGATGACCGGGTCGCAGTGCTACCGGGCCGTCCGGTACTCCCTGGAGGTTGGCTACCGCCACATAGATACGGCAGCCATTTACGGCAACGAGCGCGAGGTCGGCCGGGCGGTACGCGACAGCGGCCTACCCCGTGATGACGTGTTCGTGACGACCAAGCTGCCGCCCCGCGACGCCGGGCGCGAGCGGCCGGCGCTGGAGGCGAGCCTGCGGGCGCTGGGGATGGAGTACGTCGACCTCTGGCTCATACACTGGCCACCGAGCCGCGGGGCGGCGCCGCAGATGTGGAAGCAGCTCCTCACACTTCGGGATGAGGGGATGGCCGCGGCGGTCGGAGTCAGCAACTACAGCCCCGCCCAACTGGACGGACTCCTCGGGGCGACGGGCGAGGCTCCGCAGGTGAACCAGATCCGCTGGGGACCAACGCTGTATGACCCCCCCGAGCTCGAGGACCACCGCCGTCGCGGCGTCATCTTGGAGGGCTACAGCCCGTTCAAGACCACCGACATGCGCCATCCCGTGCTGGCCGACGTAGCGGCGCGCCACGGGGCTACACCCGCCCAGGTCGTCGTGCGCTGGCACGTCGACCATGGCGTGGTCGTGATCCCCAAGTCGGCCACGCCTGAGCGGATCGCGGCCAACTTCGACGTGTTCGGGTTCACCCTCGACGACGAAGACCGGCGACGCGTCGACGGGCTGTCCGAAGCCGTTCGCCGGTAGCTCCGCCGCCGACTTGGAGCACGCTTTTCATCTTCTCGTTGACTCCACTGTCTGCGTGGACAAATAGTGTGGGTGAAGGTTCTGGGGCGGACGAAGGGGAACAGACATGGCGACGGCGGCGAAACGCAGATTCAAGCTGATGGTGGTCGGCTCGGTGATCGCCCTTGCCCTGATGGCGCCGGCAGCATGGGCGGCCCATTCGGTCATCCAGGGCACGACGTTCTACAGCGACGGTTCACGCACGAAGACGATCTCGGCCGGCCAACCGGTGTCGATCTTCGCAAACGGCGCCAAGCCCAGCACGAACTTCTGGATTGGTGCCGGCGCCGGCAGTAGCCGTGCCGACGGAGTCGGCGGAGGCGTGACTCCCGCACCGCCGTGTGGAACGGAAATCCAGTTCCCCAACGGCGCCCAGGTTGTGTCCTCCACGGCCCAGGGCGACATTCCTCTCAGTCAGGTCACCATGAGTACCCCGGGGATATACCGCGTGTGCTTCTACGAAGCGATCGGTAACGATCGCTTGAACGATCCGACCGCCACGGTGACGAGGCCGGTGACGCTCGAGGTTCTCTGACGCGCGAAGCATGTCTGGTCTCTACGAAAGGCGCTGGTTGGCGGCGGCGGCCATGAGGAGCAGGCCGCCGTCGACCACGAACGAGGCACCGGTCACGTAGGTCGACTCGGGGGAAGCCAGGAAGCGGATGACGGTGGCGATCTCCCGGGCGTGGCCGGGCCGCCCGAGAGGGATGCCGGGGCGCTCCTGGGCGTGGGGGTCGACGTCGTGCTGGCCGGTCATCGGGGTGGAGATCTCACCCGGAGCCACGGATTTGACGAGCACGCCGTGCTCCGCCAATTCCAGGGCCATCACCTTGGTGAGCAGTCCCAATC
>JAIVIH010000007.1 GCA_020200615.1 Actinomycetota bacterium
GGGCAGCCTCGATCTGCCGGGCGGTGATCCACCCCGGCTCGAGAGCCTGGATACCGAAGTCGCCGAAGCTGATCTCGGTCCCTCCGGTGGCCATTCCCGTCCTCCGGCCGCGGTGCTGCTTGCGGTGCTTCACCCTCTTGGGCATCAACATGACTTCTTCTCCATCGCCACAGCGGCGCGCCCGCCAGCATGGGCCCCGGCGCCGGACGCGCCCGGGTGGCCCGTAGGGAGGGCCCCGGTCGGGGCGGGGCCCCCGAAGGGGGAGGGACCCCGATCGGGAGGGACCCTGAGGGACAGGACCCGGGCGGAGATCACTCGTCCCCTGTGCGGAAGTGAGGGGTCTCGTGGTGCTCGCGGGTGCGACGCTCGATCTCTTCCTCTTCGGCCAGCAGGCGCTCGAGCTCGGGATCGGCCTCCTTGACCACGGGCGTCACGTCAGCGGCCACATCGTCGGGGGGCGCGGCCGCATCTTCGCCCTCGGGCTTCCGCTTCCCGCCACCGGCCGAGATGATCCGGCGGGGACGAGCGGGGCCGGAGGTCTCCCCCACGGCCATTCCCGCCTCGCGCGCGATCTTGTCCTCGGTCGAGGTCTTGTAGGGGAGGATGTCGCCCTTGTAGATCCAGACCTTCACGCCGATGCGGCCGAACGTGGTGCGGGCCTCGCGGAACCCGTAGTCGATGTCGGAGCGGAGCGTGTGCAGCGGCACCCGGCCCTCGCGGTACCACTCACTGCGGGCCATCTCCGAGCCGCCCAGCCGTCCCGAGCACTGCACGCGGATGCCTTGAGCACCCGCCTTCTGGGCGGTCTGCACGGCGCGTTTCATGGCCCGGCGGAAGCTCACCCGGCCTGCGAGCTGGTCAGCCACGCCCTGGGCGATCAGCGCCGCGTCGAGCTCGGGCTGGCGGATCTCCTGGATGTTGAGCTGGATCTTGACGTTGCTCGTCATCTTGGCCAGGTCGGCCCGAAGGCGGTCGGCCTCGGCACCCCGGCGGCCGATGACGATCCCGGGGCGGGCCGTGTGCACGTCGACCCGCAAGCGGTCGCGGGTGCGCTCGACCTCGATCCGGCTTATCGCTGCGTGAGGCAGCTGCTTCATGAGGTAGTCGCGGATATTCCAGTCCTCGATGAGGTAGTCGGTGTAGTCGCGATCGCTGAACCACCGCGACTTCCAGTCGGTGGTGACTCCCAAGCGGAACCCGTAGGGGTTGACCTTCTGGCCCATGAGCTACTCCGCTTCCTTGTTCTCGCCGGTGTCCGGGTTGTCGTCTGTCTGCGCTGCGTCAGCCGGCGGCGGAGCCTCGGGGGACGTCTCCGCCTGCTGGGACTTCCGGCTGGCACGAACCCTCCGCTCGCGCTCGGGCGAGGGGGCCGCGGCGCGGCGACGGCGCCGCTCGGTCGCCGCGGGAGCCTTCGCCGCCCGCCGCTTGCGCAACTCGGTTTCGGGCAGGCGGCTCACGATCACCGTCAGGTGACACGTCCGCTTGCGGATGCGCGTGGCCCGGCCGCGGGCACGGGGCCGCCAGCGCTTGAGGGTCGGGCCTTCGTCGGCGAAGCACGCCGACAGGAAGAGCTCCTCGGGCGCGATCTGCTGGTTGTGCTCGGCGTTGGCGATGGCCGAGTTGAGAACCTTGGCCACGAGGAGGGCGGCATCCCTCTCGCAGAACCGCAGGATCTCCTGGGCCCGCTCGACGTCGTGGCCGCGAACCAGGTCGAGCACCTCGCGGACCTTGTACGGGGACATCCGCACGTAGCGGGCCACGGCCCTGGTCGTGGTGCCGGAGGGCTCGACGGCGCGGGCCGGGCCTTGAGGCCGGAGGCGGAGGACGGGCTGCTCGTTGAGCTTGGGGCCGGTCATCAGCGCCTCCCGGACCGTTCCTGGCCCGCGTGGAAGCGGAAGGTGCGGGTGAGGGCGAACTCGCCCAGCTTGTGCCCGACCATGGCTTCGGTGACGTAGACCGGCACGTGCTTGCGCCCGTCGTGGACGGCGATGGTGTGCCCGACCATGTCGGGGATGACCGTCGAGCGGCGGGACCAGGTCTTCACGACCCGCTTCTCGCCCCTCGAGTTGAGGTCGTCGATCTTCCGCAGCAGGTGGTCGTCTACGAACGGGCCCTTCTTTACGCTTCGGCTCACATCTACCTCCGTGCCCCGCGCGTCCGGCGACGGCGCACGATCAGTTGCTGGGACGGCTTGCGGGTGTTCCGGGTTCGTCCCTCGGTCTTGCCCCACGGAGAGACGGGATGACGTCCGCCGGAGGACTTGCCCTCGCCACCGCCCAAGGGGTGGTCGACGGGGTTCATGGCCACACCCCGGGTCTGGGGGCGGACACCGCGCCAGCGGTTGCGGCCGGCCTTGCCCTGCGAGATCAGCTCGGCTTCGGCGTTGCCCACCTCGCCCACCGTGGCCCGACAGTCGATGGGAACCCGTCGCATCTCGGTGCTGGGAAGGCGCAGGGTGGCGAAGTCGCCCTCCTTGGCCACGAGCTGGATGGCCGTGCCCGCGCCGCGACCCATCTTGCCCCCGCCGCCGGGCTTGAGCTCGACATTGTGCACCGTCGTCCCGACCGGGACGTAGCGGAGAGGGAGGGCGTTCCCGGGCTTGATGTCGGCCTTCTGGCCGCTCTGCACCATGTCGCCCACCCGCAGCTTGGCCGGGGCGATGATGTAGCGCTTCTCGCCGTCGAGGTAGTGAAGGAGGGCGATGCGGGCGTTGCGGTTGGGGTCGTGCTCGATGGCGGCGACCTTGGCGGGGATGTCGTCCTTGTTCCGGCGGAAGTCGATGATGCGGTAGCGCTGCTTGTGGCCGCCACCGCGGTGGCGGTCTGGAACCGACGACCGGCGCTGGTGGGGTTGCGTTTGCGAAGTGCCATGGCTCTTCCCCCCTCAGGTCTCGAACAGGTCGATGCGGCTGTCGGGGGCCAGGGTGACGATGGCCCGCTTGGTATCGGCTCGCTTGCCGAAGGTCGCCAGGCGCCGGTTGCGCTTCCGCTTGCCCTTGCGATTCAGGGTGTTCACCTTCGTGACCCGAACGTTGAAGATCTGCTCCACCGCGTCCCGGATCTCGACCTTGGTCGCCTTGGGGTGGACGACGAACGTGTACACGTTGTTGTCCAGCAGGCCGTACGACTTCTCGCTGACCACGGGCCGGAGCACTACGTCTCGGGGGTCGTTCATCGTTCCCCTCCCTCGGTGCCAGTGGCGGAACCGGTGTCGGTGGTGACCCCGGGGAGCGTGGCCCGGGTGAAGACCACCCAGTCCGAGCACAGGACGTCGTAGGCGTTCAACTCCGAGGAGAGCAGGAGGCTGACGTCGGGGAGGTTGCGGAAGGACTTCTGCACCAGGTCCTCGTCCCGCTCCATGACGATCAGGACCTTGCCCTCCAGGGCCAGCGCCTTCAGCGCGGCCTGGGCGCCCTTGGTGCTCGGGCTGTCGAAGGCCCACGAGTCGATGACGGCGATCCGACCCTCGGAGGCGCGATCGGAGAGGGCGGAGTGGAGGGCCAGCTGCACCATCTTCTTGGGCGTCCGCTGCTTGTAGCTGCGGGGCTTGGGCCCGAGGGCCACGCCGCCACCGCGCCAGTGGGGAGCCCGGGTCGAGCCTTGACGGGCCCGGCCGGAGCCCTTCTGCCGCCACGGCTTCCGCCCACCACCACGGACCTCGGCCCTGGTCTTGGTGCTCTGGGTCCCGCTCCTGGCCGCGGCCAGCTGCGCGGTGACCACCTGGTGCATCACCGGCACGTTGGGCTCGACACCGAACACGGCGTCGTCCAGCCGGATGGTGCTCGTGGAAGAACCCGCGACGGAGCGGACCTCGACAGTCGGCATGTCAGACACCCCCCGCGGTCTTGCCGTTCTTCACGGCGTCACGGATGAGGACCAGGCCCCCGCGCGGGCCGGGGACGGCTCCGCGAAGGAGGATCAGGTCGCGATCGGCATCGGCCTCGACCACCTCGAGGTTGAGGATGGTGACTTTCTGGTGCCCCACCCGACCGGCCATCTTCGTTCCCTTGAACACCCGGGCCGGGGTGGCGCACGCGCCGATCGCTCCGGGCGCCCGGTGAACCTTGTGGGCACCGTGGGATGCGCCCATGCCGCTGAAGTTGTGACGCTTCATGACTCCGGTGAAGCCCTTGCCCCTACTGACGGCCGTGACGTCCACCCGTTCGCCGGCCGTGAGGATGTCGGCCTTGATCTCCTGACCCACCTGGTAGCCAGCGGCGTCGTCCACCCGCAGCTCCACCAGCTTGGATCCCGGCTCCACGCCCGCCTTGGCGAAGTGACCCAACTCCGGCTTGTTGAGCCGGGAAGGCTTCACCGAGCCGAACGTGACCTGCAAGGCGCTGTAGCCGTCGCTGTCGGGGGTCTTCACCTGGACGACGCGGCACGGGGCGACGCGAACCAAGGTGACCGGAATGGCCCGGTTCTGGTCATCCCAGACCTGGGTCATCCCGACCTTTTCTCCGACGATCGCCTTAGCTGCCATGGCTCTGCCTGTAGGTTGTTGGTTGGTCACGCGGACGCTCCGCACAGGCGGACCTGGCGGAGCGTGGATGGGTTGTGCCTCGGGGTACCGAGTATGTCGGCGACCGAGGACGTCGACTAATGGCGGAGCAATAGCTCCCGGATCGGTCAGTATAGCCGCGCCTCGCGAGGCCCGCCCCAGGGGCCCGAGCGGCCCCCTGAGCGGAGTACTTGGCCCCGAGCGGTCGGGACGAGGGCCAGGCTCACCTACCCTGCTCCGATGCACGTGGAGTGGGGCGCAGCTGGGCTCAGAGAGGTCTTGCGGGTGACTGAGATCGCCGTCGTCGTCGATGTGCTGACGTTCTCGACGGCCGTCGCCCTGGCCAGCGAGCGCGGGGTCAGGGTCCATCCCCACCGGGCGGCCGACGCCTACGCGGCCAAGGTGGCCATCCGCTTGGGGGCGCACCTGGCAGGGCCCGAGCGGCCCTCTGAGCGGGGTACCGGGCCCGAGCGGCCCTCTGAGCGGGAAACCGGGCCCGAGCTGCAATCACTCGCCTCGCTGGCCGGCCTGGGGGAGGACGACCGGGTGGTGCTCCCGTCGGCGACGGGCGGTGCCCTGTGCCTCGAAGCCGCCTCGCGAGGGGTCACGGTCGTCGTCGCATCCCTGCGCAACGCCACCGCCGTCGGCGACTGGCTCCTTCGCCAGCAACGCCGGGTCGTGCTGATCGCGACCGGCGACCGGTGGCACGACGGCTCGTTCCGGATGACGGTCGAGGATCTCCTGGGCGCCGGAGCGGTGCTCGCCCGGCTTCCCCGATCGATGCTGTCGGCGGAAGCCAAGGTGGCCGTCGACGCCTTTCGCGCCAGCCAGGCGGACCTGCCGGCCGTGCTCCGTGACTGCATCTCGGGTCGGGAGCTGACGACTACGGGCTTCGGCGACGACGTGGGCTGGGCGGCCGAGAGCGATGTCTCATCGGTGGTTCCGGTCCTGGACCAGGGCTCGTTCCGCCCGGCGCGGGACGCTTAAAAGGAGAGGAACGAGGGAGGCGGCGGTGCCGTCCCCGCAGGGGGCGGTCCCACCAGGACCCGACCCTTGGCGACCTTGACCGGGAAGACGGTGGCGTCGGTCTCCGCCGGTCCGTCGAGGCGCTCTCCCGTGGTTATCCGGAACATGCTGGTGTGCCAGGGGCAGACGACCACGTCGTCCTTCACGTAGCCGTCGTCCAGAGGGCCGCCGGCGTGCGGGCACCGGGACCACAGGGCGCTGAACTTCCGCCCCACCCGGAACAGGGCGATGGGATACCCGTGGGCCTCGACGCTCAGAGGGTCGCGGTCGGGAACCTCATCGACGCCGGCCACGTCGACGAAGCCGTCCATGCCGCTCAGGCCTGCTGGATCTTGATCTCGATGTCGACACCGGCGGGAAGGTCGAGTCGCTGGAGCGAGTCGACCGTCTTGGGGCTGGGCTCGAGGATGTCCAGCAGACGCTTGTGAATCCGCATCTCGAAGTGCTCGCGCGAGTCCTTGTCCTTGTGCGGCGACCGGATCACCGTCCAGCGGTGGGTCTCCGTGGGCAGGGGCACAGGACCTCGCACCTTGGCCTGGGTGCGTACGACCGTCTCCACGATCTTCTTGGTGGACTGGTCGACGATCTCGTGGTCGTACGCCTTGAGCCGGATGCGGATCTTTTGGGCCATGTCTCCTACTGAAGGATCTTGACGACTCGGCCGGCCCCGACGGTGCGACCACCCTCACGGATGGCGAAGCGCAAACCCTCGTCCATGGCGATGGGCTGGATGAGCTCCACCTTCATCTGGGTGTTGTCGCCAGGCATGATCATCTCGGTGCCCTCGGGCAGCGTGATCTGGCCGGTGACGTCGGTGGTGCGGAAGTAGAACTGCGGCCGGTAGTTCTGGAAGAAGGGGGTGTGACGGCCCCCCTCCTCCTTCTTCAGGACGTAGACCTGAGCCTCGAAGGTGGTGTGGGGGGTGATCGAGTTGGGCTTGCACACGACCTGCCCGCGCTCGACTTCCTCCTTCTTGGTCCCTCGGAGGAGAACGCCGATGTTGTCTCCGGCGCGGCCCTCGTCGAGCAGCTTGCGGAACATCTCGACACCGGTGCAGACCGTGGTCTGGGTCGGGCGAAGCCCGACCAGCGCCACCTGGTCCTGGATCCGGACGATGCCCTGCTCCACGCGGCCGGTGACGACTGTGCCACGCCCGGTGATGCTGAATACGTCCTCGATGGGCATCAGGAACGGCTTGTCGATGTCGCGAACCGGCTCGGGGATGTACTCGTCCACCGCTTCCATGAGCTCGTTGATGCCCGAGAGGTACTCGGGGTCGCCCTCGAGAGCCTTCAGGGCCGAGACCCGGATGACAGGGGTGTCGTCGCCGGGGAACTCGTACTCGGTGAGCAGCTCCCGAACCTCGAGCTCGACGAGGTCGAGGAGCTCGGGGTCGTCCATGGCGTCGGCCTTGTTGAGGGCGACGACGATGTAGGGCACGCCCACCTGGCGGGCCAGGAGCACGTGCTCCCGTGTCTGGGGCATGGGACCGTCGGGCGCCGAGACCACGAGGATGGCGCCGTCCACCTGGGCGGCTCCGGTGATCATGTTCTTGATGTAGTCGGCGTGGCCGGGCATGTCGACGTGGGCATAGTGCCGCTTGGGCGTCTCGTACTCGACGTGGGCGATCTGGATGGTGATGCCCCGCGCCTTCTCCTCAGGTGCCTTGTCGATCTGGTCGAAGGGCGTATACGCCACCGACGAGTTCTGATCGTGCAGCACCTTGGTGATGGCGGCCGTCAGCGTGGTCTTGCCATGGTCGATGTGACCCATGGTTCCGATGTTGACGTGAGGCTTCGAGCGGTCGAACTTCTGCTTGGCCATGTTCTCCTCCCGGCGGCTCCCTGAACCCGCCTCCTCGCCGGAGATGGGGCCCCTGCCCCATCCGGCGCCGTGCGGATCACGGCTCCCAAGCTCCACTTGTCGATCTTCGGTCCGCCTACTCCCCCCGCACCCGGGCGATGATCTCGCGGGAGATCGACTCGGGTACTTCCTGGTAGGAGTGGAACTGCATGGTGTACGTGGCGCGACCTTGGGTACGCGAACGTAGGTCCGTAGCGTAGCCGAACATGTCGGCCAGCGGAACCTGGGCCCGGATGACGTGGCTCGACCCCCGCTGCTCCATCCCCTCGACCCTGCCCCTCCGGCTGGAGAGGTCACCGATCACGTCGCCCATGTAGTCCTCCGGAGTGACCACCTCCACGGCCATGATGGGCTCGAGGAGCACGGGCTTGGCCATCCGGGCTGCCTTCTTGAACGCCATCGAGCCTGCGATGCGGAAGGCGATCTCCGACGAGTCGACGTCGTGATAGGACCCGTGGACCAGCCTGGCCCTGACGTCGACCATCTGGTAGCCGGCCAGGACGCCGTTCTGCATGGCCTCCTGCATGCCTGCGTCGACCGCGGGGATGTACTCCTTGGGGATCACCCCGCCCACGATCTTGTCCACGAACTCGTAGCCACCGCCGGGTCCCGTGGGCTCCAGGTCGATGACCACGTGCCCGTACTGGCCGCGGCCCCCGGACTGGCGCACGTAGCGCTCCTCGACCTTCTTGACCTCGTTGCGGATCGTCTCCCGGTAGGCGACCTGGGGCTTGCCCACGTGGGCGTCCACCCGGAACTCCCGCAGCATGCGGTCGACCAGCACCTCGAGGTGAAGCTCGCCCATGCCGGCGATGATGGTCTGACCCGTCTCATCGTCGGTGTGGCGCTGGAAGGTCGGATCCTCGTCGGAGAGGCGCATCAGCGCCTCGGTCAGCTTGTCCTGGTCGGCCTTGGTCTTGGGCTCGATGGCAACGTGGATGACGGGCTCGGGAAACTCCAGGGCCTCGAGGATGATGGGTGTGTCCGGGTCGCACAGGGTGTCACCCGTCGTGGTCTGCTTGAGCCCCACGGTGGCCACGATGTCGCCGGTGAACACCGCGTCCTTGTCCTCGCGGTGATTGGCGTGCATCTGGAGGATCCGGCCCACCCGCTCCTTGCGGTCCCGGGTGGAGTTGAGCACCGCCTGCCCCTTGCGGAGGGTGCCCGAGTAGACCCGGAAGTACGTGAGCTTGCCCACGTGCGGGTCGCTCATGATCTTGAAGGCCAGGGCTGAGAACGGGGCCCGGTCGTCCGGCGGCCGCTCGAGCTCCTCGATCCGCTTCAGGTCGAGTCCGGTCACGGGAGGAAGATCGAGGGGGCTGGGGAGGAAGTCGACCACCGCGTCGAGCAGGGGCTGCACGCCCTTGTTGCGGAAAGCCGAGCCGCAGAGCACGGGCACGACGGCGCTGGCCAGTGTCGCCGAGCGGATCGAGCGGCGGAGCTCGTCGGCGGCCACGTCCTCGTCCTCGAGGAACTTCTCCATGAGCCCGTCGTCGTGGTGGGAGAGGACGTCGATCAGCCGGCCCCGCCACTTGGCCGCGTCCTCGACGAGATCGTCGGGGATCTCGGTGACCTGCCACTGCTCGCCCATGTCCTCGGCCCAGACGAGAGCCTTCATCCCGATGAGGTCGACCATGCCCCGGAAATGGCCTTCGGCTCCGATGGGGATCTGCAGCACCGCGGGCTGGGCGTCGAGCCGGTCGCGGATCTCATCGAGGGCGTGGAAGAAGTCGGCGCCGATCCGGTCCATCTTGTTGATGAAGCAGATGCGGGGCACGCCGTACTTGTTCGCCTGACGCCAGACCGTCTCCGTCTGGGGCTCGACTCCGGCGACGGCGTCGAACACGGCCACCGCCCCGTCCAGCACCCGCAGCGACCGCTCCACCTCGATGGTGAAGTCCACGTGGCCGGGCGTGTCGATGATGTTGATCCAGGTGTCCTTCCACCGGCAGGTGGTGGCCGCCGAGGTGATGGTGATGCCTCGCTCCTGCTCCTGCACCATCCAGTCCATGACTGCGGCGCCCTCGTGGACCTCGCCGATCTTGTAGGTCTTGCCCGTGTAGTAGAGGATCCGCTCCGTCGTGGTGGTCTTGCCCGCGTCGATGTGGGCCATGATCCCGATGTTCCGGGTCCGGGCGAGGGGAAACTCTCGGATGACAGGTGCTTCAGCCATTGATCTCTCTGTTCACGGTTTGAGGGTGCGTTTGCGGCCCGGACGCCGGACACCGCCACAGGGCGGTCCCGCCGGCTGGCGCCCCACGCCGAAGCGAAGCGAGGCCCCAGATGGGGGGAGCTAGAGGGGGGAAGGTTCCCTTCCCCCCTCTACCAGCGGTAGTGGGCGAACGCCTTGTTCGACTCGGCCATCTTGTGCACGTCGTCCCGGCGCTTCACCGTGGAACCCGTGGCGTTCATGGCGTCCATCAGCTCGCCGGCCAGCCGCTCGGCCATGCTGCGCTCACGGCGCTGGCGCGAGTACCCGACCAGCCACCGGATGGCCAGCGTCGTCGCCCGCCGGGGACGGACCTCCACCGGAACCTGATAGGTGGCGCCGCCGACCCGGCGGCTTTTCACCTCGAGCTGGGGCTTTACGTTCTCGACCGCTCGCTTGAGGCTGGCCAGGGGCTCCTGGCCCGTGCGCTCCTGAACGATCTCGAGGGCCTTGTACACGGTGCGCTCGGCCACGCTGCGCTTGCCCCGCTGCAGGATCTTGTTGACGACCTGGGTGACGAGGACCGACCGGTAGATCGGGTCGGGCATGAGCTCGCGCCGCGGCGGCGGACCTTTCCGGGGCATGTCAGTCCTCCATCCGGATGGCTGCGCTCGCGCCCGAAGGGCGCCCCGCCGGCTGCCCGGCGACAAGGAAACGGCGGAGGGCGATCCGGCTCCGCCCGCCGCCCGGAGCACGATCGAGCTCGCCGAGGAAGCTCTGCTTGCGAGGCGACATCGCTAGCCTTCCTTCTTGGCGCCGTAGCGGCTGCGGGCCTGCTTGCGGTCGCGGACCCCGGAGGCGTCGAGGACGCCTCGGATGATCTTGTACCGAACCCCCGGCAGGTCCTTCACCCGGCCTCCACGCACGAGCACGATGGAGTGCTCCTGCAGGTTGTGGCCGACGCCGGGGATGTAGGCCGTGACCTCCTGGCCGGTCGTCAGCCGCACCCGGGCCACCTTGCGGAGGGCCGAGTTCGGCTTCTTGGGCGTGTGGGTGTAAACGCGCGTGCAGACGCCGCGGCGCTGGGGAGCGCCCCGGAGGGCCGGAGTCTTGGTCTTGGTGACCTTGGACTCGCGGCCTTTACGAACCAGCTGAGCAATGGTGGGCATAGGTGCGTGCAGTGCCAATCTGGCGCGAAGTCATGCGCCGACGACACATCGTAGCCGGTGCCAAACCGGTCGCCGAATGAGGGAGCCCTCGGCCCAGTGCCGTGCCGGCCGGTTCTAAGTCGCTTGGGAGGCGCTCGCCGGGCCATCGCCGACCATGGCGCTCGCCTCTGCACTCGCCGCCGACGCCAGGTCGGGACGGCCGACGACATCGAAGATCCGAGCGGCGTCCTCCAGCACCGACCCAGCCGTCGCTGCGCCGAGGGCGTGCAAGGCGCGGCCATACCGCTGAAGGGCGTTGGCCTCGCCGAGCCGGTCGCCGATCTCGCGGGCGATGGCCAGGGCCTGGCGGTAGAGGTCGGCGGCCTCGTCGTAGCGGGCCTGCATGCGGGCG
>JAIVIH010000440.1 GCA_020200615.1 Actinomycetota bacterium
GCTCAGGACCAGGCCGGCCCCGTTCCCGATCACCCCGACGGTGCCGCTCAGGCCCACGTAGTTGAGGCCCCGCTCCCGCGCCCTCCGCTCGCGCTCGTCGTGCCACTCGGCCGTCGCCCACTCGCCCCACTCGGGATGGCGGAACCGGGCGCTGTCGTCGAGGCTGACCTTGGCGTCGAGGGCGAGGATCCCACCGTCGGGGGTGACGATGAGGGGATTCACCTCCACCAGCTCGGCGTCACCCTCCACGAAGGCCTGGTACAGCTCCTGGACGAAGGCGGCGGCCGCCGGTCGCACGTCCGGCCTGAGCCCGGCGGCTTCGACCACCGCCGCGGCCGCCTGCGCCGAGATGCCCTCTCCCGGATCGACCGGTATGCGAGCGATGGCCTCGGGTTCGGTGGCCGCCACCTGCTCGATGTCCACGCCGCCTTGCGCCGAGACCATGCCCAGGTAGCGACGACCGGACCGGTCGATGGTGAAGGAGATGTAGTACTCCTCCGACACGTCGACCGCCCGCTCCAGCCACAGGCGGCGGACGGTCAGGCCGCGGATGTCCAGCCCGAGGATGGCCCGGGCGTGGGTGGCGACTTCATCGGCATCCCGCCCGATGCGGATTCCACCCGCCTTCCCTCGGCCGCCGATCCGCACCTGAGCCTTCACCGCCACCGGGTACCCGAGCCGTTCGGCCGCGGCGGTGGCCTCCTCGGGCGTGTCGGCCACCTCGCCCTGCGGGACGGCGATGCCGAACCGGCCGAGGAACTGCTTGCCCTGGTACTCGAACAGGTCCATCGGTCAGTTCTCCCGCCCGTCCAGGGCCTGCTCGAGCCAGGTCGTGATCGTCGCCAGGCTCGTACCCGGCGTGAAGAGGGCAGCCACGCCCAGTTCCGCCAGGGCCTCCACGTCCGCGGGCGGGATGATGCCGCCTCCGAAGACGAGCACGTCCGCCGCGTCCGCCTCGCGTAGCCCGTTGAGGATGCGCGGGAACAGGGTCATGTGGGCGCCCGAGAGGAGGGAGAGGCCCACCGCGTCTGCGTCCTCCTGGACCACTGCCGCCACCACCTGTTCCGGCGTCTGATGCAAACCCGTGTAGATGACTTCGAACCCGGCATCCCGCAGGGCCCGGGCCACGACCTTGGCCCCTCGATCGTGACCGTCCAGGCCGGGCTTGGCCACCACGACCCGGTACGGCCGCTTCATTCGCGCATACTACGCAGGTGCCCGAAACCGGCCCTCCTTCCCGGCGCGGCCGGACCCGGGCGACCACGATGGTCATCACCGGCCTGGCCGGCGTGGGTGCGGGCATTCTCTTGTTCCTCGTGGTCCTGGCCGCCACCGGGCCGCAGTCCACCCGCCAGGCGGCCAACGCCCCGTTCAAGGTGGGCTCGGCCAAGTCCCTGGCGACGGCCGTCGCCCGGGACGGCCCCCTCCTGTTCCAGGACCTGCTCAACCGCTCCCGTGACATCTACGTGCAGCACCTGGGTGGGCAGGACTGGGTGGCGTTCGAAGCTCATGCTCCGGGCGCACCTCGCCGGTGCGTTCTCCAATGGCGGCCGGGCAGCCGGGACTTCCTCGACCCATGCGACGCCGGCGGCCGCACCTATCCGGGGGACGGCACGGGCCTGACCGCTTACCCGGCGCGGATCGACAGCAAGGGCGTATTGACGATCCAGCTCGGTCAGCCGTTCACGGCGTCGACGACATCCGCACCGCCCACGACCTCCACGACCGCGGTGCCCCCCACCCCGGTGCCCACCAGCGTCCCGTAGGACGGAACATCCTGTTGACTGTCATACCATCCTGCTACTATGCGAACATATGTTCCAACAGGTCAGGTCGGCGGTGGAGGAGCTCCGGGCGGCGGTGGGCGCCCTCGAGCCCCGGTGTCTGAGCGGGGAGGACGCCGCTCGGCTGGTGGAGCTGTTCGCCGAGGCCGAGCGCCTGGCCGCAGCCGGGCGCACCCTGGCCGGAGGCCGGGTGGAGGAGACCAACCTGTGGCGCCGCCGAGGCCACCGCAGCCCGGCCCACTGGATGGCGGCCACTACCGGCACCACCGTGGGGGCGGCGGTGGGCACCCTCGAGACGGCCCGGCGCCTGGAGGACCTGCCGGGCACGGCCGAGGCCTACCGGGCCGGCAAGCTGTCCCCCGCCCAGGCTCCGCATGGACCTGCGCACCACCGCCGCCGACGGAGCCGAGCTCCTGGCCGCCCTCGAGCCCCACCGCCAGGGGATCTTCCGCCAGGCCCGGGCGGAGGGGCGCCGGGAGCCTGCTCAGGCCTATGCGGCCGACGCCCTGGTGGCCCTGGCCCGGGGAGGGCCCAGGCCCGGCCCCCGGGCCGTGGTCCACGTGGCCGTCGACCACGCCGCCCTCGCCCGGGGCCACGTGGAGGCGGGGGAGCGCTGTGAGATCCCCGGCGTGGGCTCCGTTCCCGTGGCCACAGCCCGCGCCCTGGCCGCCGACGCGGTGTTGGAGGGGATCGTGACCAAGGGGACCGACGTGGTGGCCGTGGCCCACCTGGGGCGCACCGTAACCGCCGCCCAGCGCCGGGCCCTCGAGGCCCGGGACCCGGTCTGCGTGGTCGAGGGCTGCGAGGTCCGGGAACACCTCGAGATCGACCACGTCGACGGCTGGGCCCTCACCCGCACCACCACCCTGGCCCGCCTGGCCCGCCTCTGTCGCTGGCACCACCACCTCAAGACCTACTGCGGCTACCGCCTCGACGGCACCCCCGGCAACTGGCGGTGGACGGCGCCCGAGGAGCCGGCGGGCGGGTAGGGGGGACGCCCCGGCGGGCGGCAGGAAGGGCCGCCCCTCACCTCACCCGCTTGAGGGGGGCCCAGGCCAGGAGCACCCGCTTCTCGCCCAGGCCGGGGAACCTCACTACCGCCTCGGCCTTGTCGTTCTCGCCGACGATCTCCAGGACCACGCCCTCGCCCCACTTGCCGTGGAGCACGTCGTCGCCCACCCTCAGCCCCAGCCGGTCGCCCCCGCTGGTCCGGACCGGAGACGGCGACCCCGACCCTCCGCGGCCCCGCCCGCGAGCCATGGCCCCCTCCACGATGCGGTCCCGTCCGGAGGAGCCACCGCTCCGCCATGATCCCTGCTGACGGCGGGCGCCCATCTGCGCCATGAGGTGCTCAGGGATCTCCTTGAGAAATCGGCTCGGCGGGTTGTAGTTGGTCGACCCGAACAGCTGCCTGCTCCACGCGTGGGTGAGCGCCAGGCGGCGCTGGGCCCGGGTGATGCCTACGTAACAGAGCCGGCGCTCCTCCTCGAGCTCGGCCGGTTCGGTGAGCGACCGGACGTGGGGAAAGACCCCGTCCTCCAGGCCGATCATGAAGACTGCGGGATACTCGAGGCCCTTGGCCGTGTGCAGGGTCATGAGCACGACGCTGGACTCGTCACCTGACAGGTCGTCGGAATCGGCCAC
>JAIVIH010000189.1 GCA_020200615.1 Actinomycetota bacterium
GGCCAGGGTGGTCGACCTCGGCGGATCCATGCTGGTGCCGGCCGAGGACACCCCCTACGGTCGCCTAGCAACTGCCGTCGACCCCACGGGCGCCCAGTTCAAGCTCGTCGCCCCCAACGCCGCCATGCCGGCCAAGCAGTAGCTCCGCGCCACGATCGAGACTGGTACAGCCAACGACGAGCAGAGAGAAAGGACCGCGAAATGCAGAAGATCACTCCGTGCCTCTGGTTCGACAACGAAGCCGAGGAGGCGGCCAGCTTCTACACCTCGACGTTCAAGAACTCTCGGATCCTCCAGGTCACGCACCACGGCAAGGCCGGGCCAGGTCCCGAGGGCTCGGTCTTGACCGTGAGCTTCGAGCTCGAAGGGCAGGAGTTCGTCGCCCTCAACGGTGGGCCGGAGTTCACGTTCAACGAGGCCATCTCGCTCCAGGTGAGCTGTGCGGATCAGGACGAGGTCGACGAGTTCTGGAGCAACCTGTCCGAAGGCGGCGAAGAGGGTCCCTGCGGCTGGCTGAAAGACAAGTACGGCGTCTCCTGGCAGATCATCCCGACCCGATTGACCGAGTTGATCAGTGACCCCGACCCCGAAAAGTCAGCGCGGGCCATGCGCGCCATGCTCCAAATGCAGAAGATCGACATCGCAGCTCTGGAGCAGGCGGCCCTCTAGGCTCGGGTCCCATGCCCACGTACAAGGCGCTAGTGCGGAAGCGTTCCGGATCCAATGGCGAGCGCTGTGCCGCGAACCACAGCGATCTCAAGAGAATCGGTAAGGGCCCCGGCCAGCAGGTGCGGGTATCGCGGTCAGAGGAGGCCTTGGCCCTCTATACGGTTGAGAAGGTTTCTCTCGACACGCCCCGCTCCCTGGAAATGACAGGGGCTGGCATGAGGCGCCTCAACGGTCCCAACCAGTTCGATGTGACCGTCGACGCCCAGGTGGTCCGGGAAGGAGTCACGGACGAGGAGGCTTCCGCTCGAGGGGAGTTCGTCGAGCGGCTCACCGCCGGTAGGGCCAGGAAGCTCTGCGTGATCGCCCCCCATGGCGGTAAAATCGAGAGGTACACGGATGCCCAGGCGGAACACGTCGGCGCGGCCTTGAAGGCTGCGACCCCATGGGTCTGGACGTGCAAGGGATGGGGTCTCGACAACGACGCCTTTGCCCGCTGGCACATCACGTCGACGGACATCTCACCGGAGTCCTTCCCTTTCCTCAAGAGGATGATCCGGGCCCGATTCACCCACGCCATCTCCTTCCACGGTTTCGATATCAGCAACTTCCCGGGCCCTGAGGTTCGGATCGGCGGGTTGGCTGACCCGGCGCTGAAGGAGTTGGTCAGGAAGGCGATCCAGGACCGATTTCGGAAGAGCGACAAGACCTGGACGGTCGGTGTGGAGAAGGCCGGCGACCGCTTCAGCGGTATCGGCGTGCGCCGGTTCATGGGCACACAGATCGCCGACGCCGTCGCAGCCGTGTACCAGCGAGTGTTCGCGGCTTAGGTGGTCGGCTAGCCAGTCCCTCGAGCCAAGCGGTAGGCAGACCAGACCTCGGGGCGGAGGCGACCGCGATCGCTGACAGTCAGGCCCGAGGCGACCGCCCAGGCCCGGACGTCGGCGGTGGTTGGGTTCGGCGAAGGCAGCTCGCCGGCGGTGGGCAGACCGGCGGCGAGCAGGTCCGCTTGGTCGTGCATGGACAGCTCGTCGAGGGCCGCGCCCAGGAATCGGTAGGCCCATTCCGCGGCCAGCGGACGGGTTTCGCAGAACACGATGGGGACGGACGGGAACCGGACCTGCGCCTCCGCCAGCCCGTCGGCGACGAGGGCCGGGCGAACGTGGTCGAGCCGGAACACGGCCGAGTACCGATCCTCGATGACTACGGCAGCCCGAGGCAGGGCGGCGAGGTCGGCCAGCAGGTACCTGAGCCTGCCCGTGGTGACGGTCGACACCAGGTCGGCGAGGCTCTTCCGCTCCACGGAGGCGACCACCGCGCCGGCGAGCTCGACGGCGTAGTCCCCTGCCGGCAGCGAGCGCCGAACCGTCTCGGCCTGCTGGTGCCGGAACTGCCAGGGATATCGCTCGTGGCTGTCGACGACGATGGTCAGGACGCCCGCTGCGCTCCGAGACCGGGGGATGCCGACGTTCGGACGCGCCTGCCTGGACGTGCGGGGCGTCTGCCAGAAGATCGCCTCCCGTCCGCCTCGGATGCGGGTGAAGACGATCTGGGAGCGGCTTTCCCTCGTGCGGTTCAGCACCAGATCGATGGCCGCTCCCCGGCGAACACAGGACCGGACGGCCACCCGTTCCACGACATCGGCGTCATCCGGCCAGGTGGTCGCGGCATGGCAGAAGACTTTCGCCGTGCGTGGCCAGCTATCCCGGGCCTTCAGCACCACTCCGTCCGGTCCGAGCGGCAGTCGAATCAGGTAGGGCAGGCTGGACTCTGAGTCGGGATTCCGGGCAACGACGAACTCCCGAGGGGTCACGACGTCAGTTTGCCAGGGGGTCTCTCGAGACCACAGTGATCCCGCCCCGCCGGCTACTCCGTGGGCTCCGGTCCCGGGATCGCCAGCGCGAGAGCAACGAGGAACATGCCCGCCACCGTCCACGTCTCCGAAGGCCAGGGAGGCAGCGGCGACCTGGCCGGACGCGCGGGCACGACGACGGATGGCGAGATGGCCACCTGTGGGGGCTCGCCACGCCCGGACGCCGACCCCGGTCCGGTCGGGTAGTCCCGCAGCTCTGCCCGGCGCATCTCGACGAACCCCTGCGCGTACGCATTTGCCACGTCTGAAGCCTCCGACGCACGGCGGCTGCGGGCTCGAAACTCGAGGGAGACTCCGTCGACAACGCCCACGGTCACTTTCGCACTAGGTCCGAAGCGCGCTTGGACGGCCGAACGCAGTTCCCTGCTACGGGCCACGGCGAGATTCTCGTCAAGCGAGTCCGGGCCCCTCGCCGTCACACCCTGCACGGCTACCAGGGCCGTGGACTGGTAGACGGGACTCCTTTGCGCAGAAACGACTAGAGCAGTCAGAAGCGCAACCGCCACGAGGACTACCGCCACGGCCCGCCTGCTCATGGACGCAAGCCTTCGCTCCGCCATCGGGGGAAATGCTAGGGCCGCCTGCCCGGTAGTGGCGGGCCGCTTGCTGGGACCGCTCGGAGGTCGTTGTCGGACCTCGTTGTGGTTTACGCTGGCCTGGGCTCCGCTCGGCGGAACGGTGCTCAGAGGGAGGCGCGCGGGCGATCGTCCGAGTAGGCGATCTCGTGCGAAACGATGAGTTCGGGAGTCGACATCTCTCGGCGGCTACCGTTCGGGAGGAGCCATGTCCCAGGTCCGTGTCCACAACTTCTCGATCTCCCTGGACGGGTTCGGGACGGGCGACGGCATCACGTTCGAAGCGCCGTTCGGTCACGCCGGGGAACGCCTGCACGAGTGGATGTTCGCCACCCGGT
>JAIVIH010000190.1 GCA_020200615.1 Actinomycetota bacterium
GACCAGGGGGACTCGCGGGGGACGGGGCTGCTCGCCGGGGTCGAGGATGCCGTCGGGATTGCCCCGGTTGTAGTCGATGACCGACTTCTCCTCGACCGCCACCGCCGAGGTGTAGGTGAGGGCAGTTCCCCGGGTGTCGTTCCGGAACCAGTTGTTGAGGAACGTCAGGGTGATGTCGCCGTAGTGGACGACGGCCGACTCGACGCCTCGGGCGTAGGCGTCTACTTCGGGCCGGGCCAGGTCCTCCGCCGTCAGGTTCCCCGTCTTGCCCGTGGCTGCGTAGTACTGGGAGATGGTGGCCGAGAGGGCGCTGGTCGAGTAGTTGGGGTTGGTCTTGCCCAGGCGGAACGGCCCCCACTCGGGGTGTCCCTTGCCTCCCCAGCCGGCCGGATCCTGAGCCAGCTGGAGGATGTCGCCGTAGCCGATGGGCGTCCCCGGCCAGCCGAGGGCCTCGGCCATGGGACGGGGCATGGCGATCACCAGGGGGGTGAGCATGAACGGCTTGGCCGTGCCGGGACGCCCGCCGGCGCTTCCGGCGGCCACCGGCGCGATGGGGGCCTGCCCCGCCGCCCGAAGCTTCTCGTTGAGGATGGCTCCCCAAGAGCTGGCCGCCGGGGACCACACCGTGGGCTGGGGACCGTCGGACGCCTCGTTGGGCCAGCCCTGGGAGAGGATCTGCATGGCCGTCCCCGACGACTTCCGCTGCACCCGCACGAAGGCACAGCCGCCATCTCCCTCCCGGGCCTCCTTTGACGTGTTGAACCGGCGACCGAGGTCGGTGAGGAGGTCGAACTTCTCGGGCGACGTGGCCACGTCGATGGCGGCGCAGCCTTCGGGCACGGCTTCGGTGCCGGGCTGGGCGGGTTCGTCGGAGCTGATGGTGCAGGCTCCGGCCACGAGGGCCAGAGCCAGCAGGAGCAGGACGGGGCGCAGCGCCACGCCGTTCCTGCGCAGTAGCCGAGTGGTGGTCACCGGCCGGTCACCTCGCGCCAACGGCCGCGCAGGTTGTCGAGGAGGCCGGCGGGAGGAAGGCCGGTGGTCGGGGGGAGGGGCGGCGAGTCCGGGACACCTTCGATGTTCCGCTCCTCCGGGACCCGCCAGCCGCCTCCGGCCAGCGCCCGCCGGCCGGCCTCGCCCCCGGTGAGGCGGCCCAGGAGGGCCGGGGACGGCCCGGTGCCGGTGGTGGCCAGACTCACATCGGCGGTCACCATGGGGGAAGGGTAGAGCAGGTCCAGCGGGGCCCGGCCGGGAGAGTCCTCCAGCAGGGGACCGGCCTCGGCCTCGGTGGTGCCGGTGGCGTCGTAGGCGGCCGGTCCCAGGGACAGCATGAGGTCGAGGGGCGAGGTCCCCGACGGGGGCACGGCGTCCCCCAAGGCGCCGAACCACCGGGCGAAAGCGTCGTCGTCCAGGTCGGCGGTGGACAGGTCGCTACGGCCGAAGTAGCCGGCCACGGCCTGACCCAGGACCAGGAGGCCCACGCCGTCGGTCTCGGGGTCGCCGTACCCGGGCTTGACCGGCCCCCACTCCGGCCTGCCGCCGCTGGCCGTCCACGGCCCGGCGGCGGCGGCGTCGCCCAGGCACTTCCAGTTCACGGGACCGCCGCAACGGGCGCTCAGGGCCGCACCCCGCTCTTTCCAGACGACCAGTACCAAAGGCGAGCGGGCGAGCGGCTTACGGGTCCGATCGAACAGCGTGGGCATGGCTCGCGACGTGCGGCGGGCGTCGACCAGGTCGGGCCAAGGTTCGGGGACGAGCCATCGTGAGCCGCAACGGGGCTGACTGCTCCTCTTCCTGTCGATCCAGGCGGTCGCGGATGGCGAGCGAGGCGAAGACCATCCCCACTGCGGCGACTACGGCAAGGATCCGGCGCACTCAGCGGAGCGTAGGCGGGGGCGGGCTGCGGACTCTGTTCAGCCGGTTGTGGCCCAGCCCGCGGGGGTAGCCCCCATGACAGGAGCGGCGGTCGAGAGGAGCGTCGAACGTGCGAGAGCCCAGGAAGCGGTCGTGGCGGATAGTGGTGCCGGTGGTGCTGGTGGCCCTGGTCGGCGCGGCGGGGTGCGGGGACGACGACGACGGTGAGGAAGGGGCCGAGGGCGGCGTGGCCGAGGCCGAGTTCTCCGGCTACTGCACCAAGGCCCTGCAGGTGCACACCTTCCCGGAGCCGGCGGGCGAAATCAGCGCCTTGGCGCCGCCTCAGCAGGCCGAGGTCTACAAGAGCTACGCCACCGGCCTCCTCACCGTGGCTGAGCCTCTCCGAGCCGTGGCCCCCGAGAAGATCCGGGACGAGGTGAACCTCCTCGTCGACGCGCTGGCCGGGATCCGCCAGTCGGGCGACCTCACCAGGCTGGAGGAAGAGAAGGTCGTGGAGGCCACCGAGCGGGTCCACGAATTCGAGCTGGACAACTGCGGCTGGGCACGGAGCGACGTGGAAGCGGTGGAGTACGCGTTCTCGGGCACGCCGTCCTCGCCTCGGGCCGGGCCTCGCAGTTTCGAGCTCCAGAACGAGGGCAAGGAGCCCCACGAGCTGTTGCTGTTCCGGGTCAACGACGGTGTGAACGACTCGATACAGCAGATCCTCGATCTACCCCAGAATGTGGCTGCGACGAAGGTCCGGAACTTCGGCTCAACCTCGGCCCAACCGGGGAAGTCCAGCTTCATGGTCGCCGATCTCTCGCCCGGCCGCTACGCCATGGTGTGCTTCGTCCCTGTCGGCGGCGCCCGGGAAGGACCGCCCCACTTCACCCGGGGAATGCTGGCCGAGTTCCAGGTTGCCTGACGCCCGGTCGCAGGTAGCGTGGGGGGATGACCCTCCCTGACCTGGGGCGCCGGGCCAAGGCGGCGGCTTCCCCGCTGGCGGCGGCTTCCACCGACCTCAAGGACGCCGCCCTCCACGCCGCTGCCGACCTCCTCGTCGAACGGGCCCCCGACCTGCTCGAAGCCAACGCCGAGGACATCGCCGCGGCCGAGGAGGCCGGCGTGTCGGCGACGGTCGTCGACCGTCTGCGCCTCACCGGCAGCCGGGTGGAGGCCATGGCCGCTGGACTCCGCCAGGTGGCGGGCCTACCCGACCCTGTCGGGGAGATCGTGGAGGGTTGGACCCGGCCCAACGGCCTGCGCATCGAGAAGGTACGGGTCCCCCTCGGCGTCGTGGCCATCATCTACGAGAACCGGCCCAACGTCACCAGCGACGCCTTCGGGCTCTGCCTGAAGTCGGGCAACGTCGCCTTCCTGCGAGGATCGTCGGGCGCCATCCGCTCCAACATCGCCATCGCCGGCGTCCTGCGGGAGGGTCTGGCCAAGGCTGGCCTGCCGGAGGACGGGCTCGTCCTAGTGGAGGACACCAGCCGGGAGGCGGCGGTCGAGTTCATGCGCCTGCGGGAGTACGTCGACTGTCTCATCCCTCGGGGCGGGCCGTCGCTCATCGCCAGCATCCTGGAGCACGCCACCGTGCCCTTCGTCATCGACGGCGACGGCAACTGCCACGTGTACGTGGACTCGTCGGCCGATCTGGACGAGGCCCTGGCCATTCTCGTCAACGCCAAGACCCAGCGACCGTCCGTCTGCAACGCGGCCGAGTCGTTGGTGGTGCACGAGGCGGTGGCCGGCGAGTTCCTGCCCCGGGCCGTCACCGCCCTCGAGGGGGTGGAGCTGGTGGGCGACGACCGGTCCCGCGAGATCTCGCCCAGCCTGGGGGAGGCCACGCCGGACGATTTCGGTCGGGAGTTCCTGGCCCTCAAGCTCTCGGTGGCGGTGGTGGACTCACTGGAGCAGGCCATCGCCCACGTCAACCGCTACGGGTCGGG
>JAIVIH010000191.1 GCA_020200615.1 Actinomycetota bacterium
GGCTAACCACACCGTCGAGAAGACGAAGGTTCAACAACTCCAGAACAAGCTCTACCGTGCGGCCAAGTCGAGCCGCAGCAGACGGTTCCACGCCCTCTACGACAAGCTCTGGCGCAGTGACGTACTGGAGCGGGCGTGGTCCGAGGTCGCCCGGAATCGGGGCGCCCCCGGGGTCGATGGCGTGACCATCGAAGCCATCGAAGAGGCCGGGGTGGGCGAGTTCCTCGCCCGACTCGGCTCCTCCTTGCGAGACGGCTCCTATCGGCCCAAGCCGGTCCGACGGGTACGCATCCCCAAGCCCGACGGGGGCGAGCGCTTGCTCGGGGTCCCCTGCGCGGTGGACAGATGCGCCCAGGCGGCGGCCAAGCTGATGCTGGAGCCGATCTTCGAGGCCGACTTCGCCTCCTGCTCCTACGGCTTCCGCCCCGGGCGTCGGGCGCACGATGCGCTCGATGCCATCCGGGTGGCGGTCAAGGAGGGGAGGCGATGGATCGTGGACGCGGACATCCGCGCCTACTTCGACAGCATCGAAAAGGCCAAATTGCTGGCCATGGTCGCTGAGCGGGTCTCGGACCGCCGCATGCTCGCCGTGCTGCGGTCCTGGCTCGACTCGGGAGTGCTCGATGGCCAGACGCTGCTCGACCCCGAGACGGGAACGCCCCAGGGAGGGGTGGCCTCACCCCTGCTCGCCAACATCTACCTCACCGTCCTTGACCGGGCGTTCGAGGCGTCGGGGAGCAGGTTCCGCCTGGTCAGGTACTGCGACGACTTCGTCGTCTGTGCCCCCACCGAGGCCGACGCCCGTGCCGCCCTGGCCCTGGCCGCCGAGGTGCTCGGCAGCCTGGGGCCAGAGCTGCACCCCGACAAGACCCGTGTCGTCGGGTTGGACCGGGGTGAGGGCTTCGACTTCCTCGGGTGTGCGTCCAGTAGATCGGAGGTGGGGTTGATGTTGTAGCTGATCCTTCGATCGCAAGCTCCTCATCGCCTGCCGGTGCAAGTCCGGTCCGGGTAGCTGCCAGGAGGCCCGGTAGCAGACTGGCGGCGTCGGGGGGAAACGCCCGGCGTCGAAGCCCAGTGTCGTAAGCCCTATAGGGGGAGCAACTGGGCGGTCCGTAGCATGAAGCGAAGCCTGCCGCGTCGTGAAATCACAAAGGGAGAGCCGAGCCGCGAACCTCACGGCGAAGGCCACGGAAGCGGTGTAGATCCTGGATCACAGCCGCGATGAACTCCCCGGCGTAAGGGGCTCGGAACGTCCAGATGGTGGTGACGGGAACTGGAGAGGCCCTCCCCGGCCCGACGGCCCTGCGAATGGCCGTCGGAGTGACGGGCCCTATAACCGATGATCTCGGGAAGTGGGCAGCGAGCCGGGTGGGCGTCGGAGGCGGCCGTAGTACCGATCGAGCCGGACGGACAACACAACCGCCGGGGAGGGAAGGGCCGCTACTTCGTCGATGCGTCTGTTGTGGGAAAGGGTGGGTGAGTGCCCTCGTGGCTAGCACCGCTGTGCAGGACCGAGTCCAAGTTCTACAACGAACGCTGTACCGGGCGGCCAAGGCCGACCCCGAGCGACGGTTCCACGCGCTCTACGACAAGGTCCATCGCAGGGACGTCTTGGAGCGGGCGTGGTCCAACGTGCGCCACAACGCTGGCGCAGCCGGCATCGACCGGACCACCATCGCCGACGTCGAGTCATACGGGGTGACCCGGCTGCTCGACGGGCTGGCGGCGGAGTTGAAGGCGGGGACGTACCGTCCGCTGCCCGCGCGTCGTGTGTTCATCGACAAGCCGGGATCAGCCGACAAGCGCCCTCTCTCGATCCCCGCTGTCCGCGACCGGATCGTTCAGGCGGCGGTGAAGATCGTCCTCGAGCCAGTGTTCGAGGCCGACTTCCTGCCGTGCAGCTTTGGGTTTCGGCCCAAGCGCGGCGTGCACGATGCCCTCCAGGTGCTCATCGACGAGTCCTGGCGGGGGCGGCGTTGGGTGGTAGAGAGCGATATCGCCAACTGCTTCGAGGCGATCCCGCACGACCGGTTGGTGGCGGCGGTGGAGGAGCGGGTCTGTGACCGTCACGTCCTCAAGCTCTTGCGCACGATGCTGCGTGCAGGAGTGATGCTGGACGGGTCGGTCCGCGGAGGCCGAAGACGCCCTCACGGCGCTGACGGCGATCCTGCATGGGCTCGGACTGGAGCCGAAGGCGTCAAAGACCCGGATCGTGCACCTGGTGGAAGGAGCCGAGGGGCTGGACTTCCTCGGATTCCACCACCGCTGGGTGTCGAACCGGTCGTCTCGGTCCCCTCACCACGTGAGCTTCCTCGCCCGCTGGCCCACGAGACAGGCGATGCAGCGCGCCCGAGATCGCATCCGTGGGCTCACGATGCGGCACTGGGTACTGCTGCCGGTTGAAGAAGTCGTGGGGAGCCTCAACCGGTTCCTGCGAGGCTGGGCCGGGTTCTTCCGATTCGGGAACTCGTCGCAGCACTTCATCGACATCAGGTGGTATGCGCAGATGCGCCTGGCACGGTTCGTGGCCAAACGCCACGGGCGGCGCCCGGCCTACGGCCGCTGGGTGGTCGGGGTTGCCTCGCCCAACCAGCTCGGCCTCGTCAGCCTGTCCGGGCTCGTCGTTGCGCCACGGCCGAACCGGCCCTGGCGGGGGAAGCCGAATGCCGGCGGTGAACGGCGTCGGTGAGCTGGGTGCGGGAGAACCGCATGCCCAGTTCGACGGGCGGGCGCTGGAAACGGGGCGGCCCGGTCGGCCACCTGCGGGTCCCAGGCCGGTGTGCTGAGAAACGCCACCACGATGGCCTGGTCGGGACCCAGCCGACCGATCAGTCGCTACCGCGCCAGCGCTCGACCCTACTCCACCATCGCATG
>JAIVIH010000271.1 GCA_020200615.1 Actinomycetota bacterium
GCCCACGTCCTGCCCCCACGGGTTCCCCATCCCCGCTCCCGAAGTGGGGGAGATCCCCACCCTGCCCCCCCTGTACGACCTCGAACCGGGTGAGGTGGCCGTGGTGGCTGTCCCCGGGTCTATCGACCCCGCCGTCGTCGAGTTCCTCGACACCCTGGGCCTGCGCCCCGGCGTACGGGTCGAGGTTCTCGAGAAGCACCCCTTCGATGGGCCGCTGGTCGTCCGTGTGGACGGGCAGGCCCGCACCCTGGGCGACAAGGTCGCCCGCCAGATCTATGTCAAAGCCGAGTCCAGGAGGCAACAGTCGGCATGATCCTCGCTGCTGAAGGCGGATACCAGGCGTTCGAGCTCGGAGGGGCAGAGTGGTTCTGGCTGATCTTCTCAGCCGGGACCGCAGTCCTGGCCCTGCTCGTGGGCCTCACCCTCATGAAGGGCGTGCTGGCTGCGGACCAGGGCACGCCCAAGATGCAGGAGATCGCCCTGGCCATCCAGGAGGGCGCCATGGCCTACCTGCGGCGCCAGTTCCGGACGATCGCCGTCATCCTCGTGCCCCTCGCCATCCTGGTCTTCCTCACGTCCACGGCGATCTCCCGGGAGGACGGCAGCGAAGCGCTGACGTTCGTCGAGTCCGGCTTGTTCCGCACCCTCGCCTTCCTCGCCGGCTGTCTCATGTCCGGCCTCACCGGGTTCATCGGGATGAGCCTGGCGGTAAGGGGCAACGTGCGGACGGCCGCCGCCGCCCGTGCCGGGTCGCTGCCGGCCGCCCTCAAGGTCGCCTTCCGCACCGGGGGCGTGGCCGGGATGTTCACCGTCGGCCTGGGCCTGCTGGGCGCCACCGTCATCATCATGATCTTCCAGAACACGGCCACCGCCATCCTCGTGGGCTTCGGCTTCGGTGGATCGCTGCTGGCCCTGTTCATGCGGGTGGGCGGCGGCATCTTCACCAAGGCGGCCGACGTGGGCGCCGACCTGGTGGGCAAGGTGGAGGCCGGAATCCCTGAGGACGACCCCCGCAACGCAGCCACCATCGCCGACAACGTGGGCGACAACGTGGGCGACTGCGCCGGGATGGCGGCCGACCTGTTCGAGTCCTACGAGGTCACTCTGGTGGCCTCCATCATCCTCGGCTACGCCGCCTTCCAGTCCATCGGCCTCAACCCTGCGCTGGGCGTGATCTTCCCCGTCGCGGCCCGGGCCATCGGTGTGCTGGCTTCCATCGCCGGCGTTTACATGGTGAAGGCTGGCGACAACGACAAGTCGGCCATGGCCCCCATCAACCGGGGGTTCCTCACCGCCGGCCTGCTCACCATCCTGGGCACGTTCCTCGTGGCCCAGTTCTACGTGGACAACCTCCGTGTCTTCTGGGCCGTCGTCGTCGGCCTGGTGCTGGCCCAGATCGTCAGCCGGCTCACGGAGTACTACACGTCGACCGAGACCGCGCCGGTGCAGGAGATCGCCGAGGCCACCCGTACGGGCCCGGCTACCACCGTCCTGTCGGGGATCAGCTCGGGGCTTGAGTCAACGGTTTGGGCCGTGGTCGCCATCGCCGCCGCCCTGGGGGTTGCCATCGCCCTCGGCGACGGCAACATCCAGTTCTCCTTCTACCTGGTGGCGCTGACGGGCATGGGCATGCTCTCCACCACCGGCGTGATCGTCTCCGAGGACACGTTCGGGCCCGTGGCCGACAACGCCGCCGGTATCGCCGAGATGTCCGGGGAGTTCGAGGGCGAGCCCCAGAAGATCATGGTCAGCCTGGACGCGGTCGGGAACACGACCAAGGCCATCACCAAGGGCTTCGCCATCGGCTCGGCCGAAGACGTTCATCGGCCTGCTGATCGGCGGGTCGGTCCCGTTTCTCTTCTCGGCTCTGGCCATCCGCGCTGTCGGGCGGTCAGCGGGCACCGTGGTTCAGGAGGTGCGCCGTCAGTTCCGGGAGCACCCCGGGATCATGGACGGGACCGAGCGCCCCGAGTACGGGCCCGTGATCGACATCTGCACCGCCGCCTCGCTGCGGGAGCTGACGACACCGGCCCTGCTCGCCGTCCTCACGCCCGTCATCATCGGCTTCGGCATCAACTACCAGGCCCTGGGTGCTTTCCTGGCCGCTGTCATCCTCACCGGCCAGCTCATGGCCGTGTTCCTGTCCAACGCCGGAGGGGCGTGGGACAACGCCAAGAAGTACATCGAGGACGGGCATTACGGCGGCAAGGGGTCCGACGCCCACAAAGCGGCCGTCATCGGCGACACCGTGGGGGACCCGTTCAAGGACACCGCTGGCCCTGCGCTCAACCCCCTCATCAAGGTGATGAACCTGGTGTCGCTCCTGATGCTCCCGGCCGTGATCAACCTCCAGGACAACAACGGCGCCCGCTATACGGTCGCCGCCCTGGCCTTGGCCGTGCTCATCGGGGCCATCGCCTTCTCCAAGCGCAAGACCGTCTCCATGGTCGACGTGCCCGAGGGCGGGGAGGACGACTCGCTCGTCGAGGCCGCTAGTTAACCGGCGCTGGGGCCTCGCCCACGGCGGACGGGCGGGCCCACAGCGCCAGTGAACCAAATCTGACCCATAAGTACAGCGTTGGCAAGTGCAACTTCACTCGTCGCCGTCAATACCCCGGGCTTCGACCAATCCGTCCTCCGGCTTCTCGCGGCGTAGGCGCAGCACCTCACGGGCGATGGGGACGAAAGAAGCCAGCAGGATGACGCCCACGATGGGCAGGAGGTAGCGGTCGATGTCGGGCACGGCCTCCCCGAGGACGTAGCCGACCGTGGTCACTCCCACGGCCCAGAGAAATCCGCCGACGACGTTGTAGGTGACGAACTGCCGGTACCGCATCTGCCCCACCCCGGCCAGCACCGGGGTGAAGGTGCGCACGAGGGGGATGAACCGGGCCAGGACGACGGTCTTGGGGCCCTGCTCCTCGAAGTAGCGCCGGGCCCGCTCCAGGTGGCTCCGGCGAAACAGCCGGGAGTCGGGGCGACGGTAGAGGGCCGGTCCTACACGGCTCCCGAAGGCGTAACCGACCTGGTCACCGGCTACGGCGGCCACGAAGCAGCCCACGAGGATGACCGGGAAGTTGAGCACCCCCTGCGACGCCAGCAAGCCGGCGGTGACGAGAAGGGAGTCGCCCGGTAGGAAGAACCCCACGAGCAGCCCCGACTCGGCGAAGACGATGGCGAACAGGCCGAGCGTGCCGAATGTCTCGATGAGGGTCTTGGGGTCCACCTACACGACCGTAGACTGTGTTTCCCGCGGCGAGCACCCTCGTGGCTGGTCCTGCCCGCCTTGACAGGCGGCTGCCGGGATGCCAAACCTCTCGCGGCGCAGGTTTCGACCTGCCGGGCGGCCTGCAGTCAAATCCGGGCTGTGACCGTCTCCGCCCGACCAGAGAAAAAGGACACGTGCCCAAACCGCTCGTCATCGTGGAGTCGCCGGCCAAGGCCAGGACCATCGCCCGGTTCCTGGGGTCGGATTACGTCGTCGAGTCGTCCGTCGGCCACATCCGGGATCTCCCTCGCGACTCCAAGGACATCCCGGCCGCGTACAAGGGCGAGTCGTGGGCCCGCATCGGGGTCGACGTAGAGAACGGGTTCAAGCCCCTCTACATCGTCCTGCCCGAGAAGAAGTCGGTCATCGCCAACCTGAAGCGGCAACTCAAGGACGCCGACGAGCTCTATCTCGCCACCGACGAGGATCGCGAGGGTGAGTCCATCGCCTGGCACCTGCTCGAGGTCCTGTCCCCTCCGGCTCGGGTCCCCGTCAAGCGCATGGTGTTCCACGAGATCACGGCGGCGGCCATCCGCCACGCCGTCGACAACTGGCGGGAGCTCGACCGGCGGCTGGTGGACGCCCAGGAGGCCCGGCGCATCCTGGACCGGCTCTACGGCTACGAGGTCTCACCCGTGCTGTGGAAGAAGGTCCTTCCCCGGCTCTCGGCCGGACGGGTCCAGAGCGTGGCCACCCGGATCCTGGTCGAGCGGGAGCGGGCCCGCATGCGGTTCCGTGCCGCCGGCTACGCCGACGTGGAGGGCACGTTTACACCGGGTGACGGCGCCAATGCCGCCGAGCGGTTCACCGCCTCGCTGGTGGCCCTGGACGGCGTGCGCCTGGCCACGGGGCGTGATTTCGACGAGAGCGGGCAGCTCAAGGCCGGTGCCGCGCTGGCCCATCTCGACGTCGCCGCCGCTCAGACTCTCGTACAAGCCCTCCAAGGGGCCGAGTTCGCGGTTCGCTCGGTCGAGGAGAAGCCCTACCGTCGTACGCCCTACCCGCCGTTTATGACGTCGACCCTGCAGCAGGAGGCGGGTCGCAAGCTCAGGTACACGTCGGCCCGCACCATGAGCGTCGCCCAGAAGCTGTACGAGAACGGCTACATCACCTACATGCGGACCGACAGCACCTTCCTGTCGGAGACCGCGGTGGCCGCGGCCCGCTCCCAGGCGGCCCAGCTCTACGGCCCCGAGTACGTGCCCGCCGAGCCCCGGCGGTACGAGAAGAAGGTGCGCAACGCCCAGGAGGCCCACGAGGCCATCCGCCCCGCGGGCGACACCTTCCGCACGCCCGAGCAGGTGTCGAGGGACCTGAAGAGCGACGAGCTCGCCCTCTACGACCTCATCTGGAAGCGCACCGTCGCCTCCCAGATGGCCGATGTCCGGGGACGCAGCCTGCAGGTGCGGCTGGGCGCCACCGCCCCGGTCACCGGTCAGGACGCCGAGTTCGCCGCCACTGGGAAGACCATCGAGTTCCCCGGGTTCCTGCGGGCCTACGTCGAGGGCTCGGACGACCCGGACGCCCAGCTGGAGGACCGTGAGGTACGTCTCCCCCCGCTGCAGCCTCGCGATCCCCTGGCCGCGCTCGCCTTGGAGCCCAAGGACCACACCACCCAGCCGCCCGCCCGGTTCACGGAAGCCTCCCTGGTGAAGGCTCTGGAGGACCGGGGCGTGGGCCGTCCTTCCACCTACGCCACCATCATCGGCACCATTCAGGACCGGGACTACGCGTGGAAGCGGGGGTCGGCCCTGGTGCCCTCCTTCACCGCCTTCGCCGTGGTGGGCCTGCTCGAGCAGCACTTCAAGGAACTGGTCGATTACGACTTCACCGCCCGCATGGAGGACGACCTCGACCAGATCGCCGCCGGCCGGGAGGAAGCCTTGCCGTGGCTGAATCGGTTCTACTGGGGGAACGGCAGCGCCGGGTTGAAGGGGCTGGTGGGCGACGATCGCACGGCGGCCATCGATGCCCGTGAGGTGAACTCGATCCCGATCGGCCAGGACTCCGAGGGCCGGGACATCGTCGTCCGGGTCGGCCGCTACGGTCCCTACATCCTCAGGGGCGAGGAGACGGCGGCCATCCCCGAGGGGACGGCCCCCGACGAGATCACGGTGGAGCGGGCCGAGGAGCTGCTGTCCGCCCCGAGCGGCGACCGGGAGCTGGGCGCCGATCCCGAGACCGGCCTGCCGGTGATCGCCAGGGCCGGGAGGTTCGGGCCCTACATCCAGCTGGGCGAGGCCATCGACAGCAAGCAGAAGCCCAAGACGGCGTCCCTGTTCAAGACCATGAACCTGGAGACCGTCACCCTCGAACAGGCCCTCGAGCTGCTGCGGCTTCCGCGGGTGCTCGGCAACGATCCCGTCGACGGGGCCGAGATCACGGCCCAGAACGGGCGCTACGGGCCCTACATCCAGAAGAAGGGCGCGGAGTCCCGCAGCCTCGAGGACGAGAGCCAGCTGTTCACCGTCACCCTCGAGGACGCGCTGGCCCGGTTGGCGCAGCCCAAGCAGGGCCGGGGTCCGCGGGCGGCCGCGGGTCCCCTGCGGGAGTTGGGCGAGGACCCGGTGGCCAAGGCGCCGGTCGTGGTCCGGGAAGGCCGCTTCGGGCCCTACGTGACCGACGGCACGACCAATGCCTCGCTCCGCAAGGGGGACACGGTGGAAGAGATCACGCTCGAGCGGGCGGCCGAGCTCCTCGCCGATCGGAGGGAGCGGGGCGACGCCCCCAAGCGCAAGCCGGCGCGCCGCGCCCCGGCCAAGAGCAAGGCCAAGGCCAAGACGAAGGCCAAGGAGTAAGGCCGGTCTGCGCCGGTATGGCGTCCTAGCCTGCACGCCGTGGCCGAGCCGGACGAGAGGGAGTCGGGGGTGAAGGGCTGGCTCCAGCGCCGAAAGTCGGTGCTGCGGGGCGAGTTGCTCCCGCCCGGCCCGGGCCCGATCGGCCCTCTGAGCGGGGAGCAGGGCCCGAGCGGCCCTCTGAGCGGGGAGCAGGGCCCGAGCGGGGACCCCGACCCCGACGCAGCTACGGAGCCGATGGCCGCCGTACCTCCGGGGGGCCCGACGGCGGACGAGCCCGCGGGGCCCAAGCTCCTAGGGTCCAGCTCCTTCTTCCGGCTGTGGCTGGCCCAGGTGGTGTCATCCCTCGGCGACTGGCTCGGCCTGGTGGCCGTCCTCTCGCTGGCCGCCCGCATCGGCGGCAGCTCACCCGAGGCGGCGGTGGGCATCGTCATGAGCGCCCGGATGGTGCCCGGGTTCTTCTTCGGGTCGGTGGCGGGAGTGCTGGTCGACCGCTGGGACCGCAAGCGGGTGATGGTCACCTGCGACATCGGCCGCGGATTCGTCCTCGCCACCCTCCCCTTCATCGACACCGTCTGGGGCCTCTTCGTGGCCTCCCTCCTCCTCGAGGTCTTTACCCTGCTGTGGTCGCCGGCCAAGGAGGCGTCGGTTCCCAATCTGGTGCCCATCAGTAGGTTGGCCAGCGCCAACTCCCTCTCCCTGGCTGCCGCCTACGGCACATTTCCCATCGGCTCGGCCCTGTTCGCCTCCCTCACCAAGGTGGCCGAGTTCGTGGGTCGCCACGCTGGAGCCCTCGACTTCCTCGAGCTCAACCAGGAATCGCTGGCCATCTACGTCGACGTGCTGACGTTCTTCACATCGGCCGCCCTCATCTCCTCGCTGACGCTCCCCCAGCACGCCCGGCAAGGGGGCCGGATCGAGCTGGGGCGCACGTTCACCGAGCTCAAGGAAGGCTGGAGCTTCATCGGGACCAGCCCCGTCGTGCGGTCGGTGATGATCGGCCTGGGGACGGGCCTGGTGGGCGGGGGCATGGTGGCTCCCCTGGGGCCGACCTTCGCCAACCAGGTGCTCAATGCCGGACCGCCCGGTTTCGGGCTACTCCTCTTCGCCCTGGGCATGGGGGTCGCCACCGGCGTAGTGGGCGTGTCGACCATCCAGCAGCGCCTCCCCCACGCCCGCCTCTTCCCCCTGGCCGTCTTGGGAGCCGGAGTGGCGATGTTGGTCGCCGCGTCCACGTCCCGGCTGGGCCTGACCATGCTCGTCATCGGGGTGATGGGTGTGTGCGCCGGCGCCGTCTACGTGCTGGGATTCACAATCCTCCAGGAGAACGTGGAGGACGAGATGCGGGGCCGGATCTTCGCCACCCTCTACACGCTCACCCGGCTGTGCCTGCTCGTCGCCCTGACCCTGGCTCCGCTGGCCGCCGGCCTCCTCGACCGTCTTTCCAACCGCCTGTTCGACGGTGAGATCGAGATCTGGGGAGCCACCATCGAGCTTCAAGGGGTCCGGGTGACCCTCTGGCTGGGCGGCGTCATCATCCTAGTCGCCGGCGTGCTGGCCGCCCGGACCATGCGGGCCCGAACCGCGGCGGAGCCATGAGGGGGCGGCTGATCGCCTTCGAGGGCGGCGAGGGCAGCGGCAAGTCGACCCAGGCGAGGTTGCTGGCGACCCGGATGGACGCGCTGCTCACCCACGAGCCAGGGGGCACCGCCCTTGGACGAGGCATCCGAAACCTGGTGCTGGACCCGTCGGCGGCTGGCATCGACGATCGGGCCGAAGCGCTGCTCATGGCGGCCGACCGGGCGCAGCACGTGGCCGAGGTGATACGCCCGGCTCTCGATCGGGGCCAGCACGTGGTCACCGATCGGTTCTCGGGCTCGACCATGGCCTACCAGGGGTACGGACGGGGCCTCGACCTGGCCGAGCTGGCCCGGCTGAGCGCTTGGTCTGCTGGGGGGATCGAGGCCGATCTGGTGGTGCTGCTGGACGTACCCCTCGACGTGGCCGCTGCTCGACGTTCCCAGGCAACGGACCGGATGGAGGCCCAGGACGAGGACTTCCACGCCCGGGTCACCGCCGGGTATCGGGAGTTGGCCGCGGCCGATCCCGAGCGATGGTCGCTGGTCGACGGCTGCGGGTCGGTCGAGGACGTGGCCGCCCGCGTACTGGCCGTGGTCCTGACCGGCCTCGAGCCCCCCGCGGGGCCGATGTGACCGGCCCGGGCGAGGAGGGTGGGCGCGTCTTCGACCGCCTCGTAGGGCAGCGGCCGGCCGTGCGCCAGTTGCGCGCCGCGGCCCGCACTCCGGTGCACGCCTACCTGCTGGTGGGCCCGCCCGGAGGAGGCAAGCGGCCGGCGGCCCGGGCCTTTGCCGCGGCGCTGCTCTGCCCGCAGGGTGGCTGCGGCACGTGCGATGTGTGCACCCGCGTCCTGTCCGACATCCACCCCGATGCGGTGGTCGTCGAGCGGGAGGGGGCGTCGATCAGCGTCCCCCAGGCCCAGGAGATCAGGCGCCTGGCCATGCGCTCCCCCAACGAATGTCACCGCAAGGTGCTGACCCTCGTGGACTTCCACCTGGTCCTCACGGCGGGCCCCACCCTCCTCAAGATCGTCGAGGAGCCACCGGGCAGCACCGTGTTCGTGATCCTGGCCGAGCACGTGCCGCCCGAGCTGGTGACGATCGCCTCGCGCTGCGTACGCATCGACTTCCGGAGCCTCGCTCCCTCCGAGCTGGTCCAGGCCCTGGTCGGCGAAGGGGTGGACGAGGCCACGGCCTCCCGCGTGGCCGAAGCGGCGGGCGGCAGGCTCGACCGGGCGCGGCTCCTGGCCTCCGACCCCGGCTTCGAGGACCGCCGCCGCGCCTGGCAGTCCCTCCCCACTCGCCTGGACGGGACAGGGGCCACAGTCTCGCTCCTCGCGGCCGAGCTGGTGGAACTGCTGGCCTCGGCTGCGGTCGGGCCGCTGGAGGAGCGCCACGCCGAGGAGCGGGCCGCCCTCGAGGCCCGGATCGAGCGCTCGGGCGAGCGGGGCTCGGGTCGGAAGCAGCTCCAGGAGCGCCACCGGCGAGAACTGCGCCGCCTTCGGGCCGACGAGCTGCGCTACGGTCTCGCCCTGCTCGCCGACGCCTACGGGCAGGCTCTGGCCGGCGGAAGCGCCCAGACAGGCCGCGGTTGTCTCACGTCGCTCGAGGCGATTCAAGCGGCGGCCGAGGCCATCGTCCGCAACCCCAACGAGCTGCTCTTCCTCCAGGCTCTCCTGCTGAAGCTGGCGCCGCTCCCGGCTACGAGCGGGGACGGGCGCCCCCCTTCCGACGCGCGATACTCGGCGGCACCGCCCGGGTAGCTCAGTGGTAGAGCAGCTCACTCGTAATGAGCAGGTCGTCGGTTCGAGTCCGACCTCGGGCTCAAAAGGGCTCTGAGCAGCGAATATGCCGTCAGAGCGACACCAAACAGTAATCGCACAGCGCTTGCAAACCTACTCATTCGAGGGTACGGTCCAGCGCTGTGAACGGCGGTTCGCGCCCCACTCGAAGATCCAAGGCGAGTCCGGTGACGGCCGACGCGGTCGCAGGCATCGGCCGTCTGGCGGGGTCGTTCGAGCTCGCCCTGCAGGCCCGGAACCGCTCGCCGAGGACGATCAGGGGGTACCTGGAGGCCGTCAGCATCTTCGAGGCCTTCCTGGTTGAGCGGGGCATGCCGACGGCGGCCGCTGCCATCGCCCGGGAACACGTCGAGGCCTTCATCGCCCACCAGCTCGGCCGCTGGACGCCGTCCACGGCCGCCACCCGCTACCGCCAGCTCCAGCAGTTCTTCCGCTGGCTCGTGGAGGACGGGGAGATCACCAAGTCGCCGATGGTCAACATGCGCCCGCCGTCGGTGCCCGACGCCCCCGTCCCCGTCG
>JAIVIH010000192.1 GCA_020200615.1 Actinomycetota bacterium
CCTTCGTGGCGACGGAGCCGGTGCGGCTGTCCGACGAACCTCCCGTGGGCCAGGTGGTCAAGGTGACGTCGGTCGCGACCTCACCCTTCACGGTGTGACCAAGCGGGTCAGCATCCCGATCGACGCCCGCCTGGCGGGCAACCAGATCGAGCTCGTCGGCTCGCTCAAGTTCCCGATGAGCGACTTCGACATCGAGCCGCCCCGGGCCGCGTCCGTGGTGAGCATCGAGTCCGACGCAACCCTTGAGTTCCGCCTGCTGTTGCAGAAGGGCTGAGGGCCGAGCCCCGGGCGCACGGGCCGGAAATCCCGTTCGCGGGCGATGTGAGGCATTCTGGAGCCCTCGTGACCAGGCCCATCCCCGCCCAGGCGGAGCGGCCCCTGCCTGAGCAGCTGGCTCACATGAGACTGCTCGAGCGGGCCGCCGCTGCCGCCAACCAGTGCGCGACTCTGGAAGAGGCGGTCCAGAGGGTGCTGGCTGCGGTCTGCGCCTACACGGGCTGGCCCCTGGGTCACCTTTACGTGGCGGGAGAGCCCGACAGTCGGGTCCTGGTGCCGACGCCCACCTGGTACGACGCCGATCCCGATCGGTTCGCCGAGTTCCGTCGGATCACCGAAGCCACGACCATGGCCGCCGGCGTCGGGTTGCCCGGACGCATTCAGGTGACGCGCCGACCGGCGTGGATCAGTGACGTCAGGCTCGATCCGAACTTCCCGCGAGCAGCCAAGTCGGGTGACATCGGCGTGCGCGCCGCCTTCGGCTTTCCCGTGCTCGTCGGCACCGAAGTGGCCGCCGTGCTGGAGTTCTTCTCCGGTGATGCCGCTCCGCCCGACGAGCCGCTCCTCGACGTGATGGCGGGCGTGGGCCATCAGCTGGCCCGGGTGGTCGAGCGGTCCCGGGCGACGGCGGCGCTCCGCCAGTCCGAGGAGCGCTTCCGCGCCCTCGCCCAGTCGGCCCAGGACGCCATCGTCACCGCCGACGAGCGCGGCCTCGTCGTCTCGTTCAACAGTGCGGCCGAGGAGGCATTCGGATACCGGGAGGAGGAGGTGGTGGGACAGCCCCTCAACGTCCTCATGCCCGAGCGCTTCCGCCAAGCCCACAACGCCGGCATTGCCCGTCTGCAGAAGGGCGGTCAACCCACGATCATCGGGCAGACGATCGAGCTGGCCGGGGTGCGCACTGACGGCGCCGAGTTCCCGCTGGAGCTCTCCCTTTCGACGTGGACGACCTCGGAAGGTCGGTTCTACACGGGGATCATCCGGGACGTCACGGAGCGGAGGCAGGCCGAGAAGGACCGGGAGGCGTTCCAGCTCCAGCTGGCGGAGCGGGCCCTGCACGACCCCCTGACGGGGCTGCCCAATCGCGCCCTGCTGGCCGACCGCATCGCCCACGCCCTGGCCCGGGCCGGCCGGCGTGACTCCTCGGTGGCGGTCCTCTGCCTGGACCTCGACCGGTTCAAGATGATCAACGACACGTATGGGGGACAGGCGGGCGACCAGCTCCTCGTGAGCGTCGCCGGGCGCCTCCAGGAGGTGCTGCGCCCGGACGACACGGTGGCCCGCATCGGAGCCGACGAGTTCGCTGTTCTGTGCGAGGAAGTGGCCGGGAGTGGTGAGGCCGCCGCCCTCGCCCGACGGGTCGAGCAGGCCCTGGCCGGGCCCTTCCTCGTGCGCGGGCAGGACCTGACAGTGAGCGCCACCGTCGGAGTGGCCCTCTCGGCGGGGGCCGATGCTCAGTCGGACCAGCTTCTCCGGGACGCCCAGGTGGCGCTGGATCGGGCTCGCCAGCGCGGCCCCGGCCAGCACGCCCTGTACGAGGAGTCGATGCGGGCCGACGTGGCCGAGCGCCTCAGCGTGGAGCACGACCTCCGTCAGGCCGTCCGCGGCACCCAGCTCCGCCTCCTGTACCAGCCCATCGTGGACCTCGTCACCGGCAACCTCTCGGGGTTCGAGGCCCTACGCCCTGATGGTCTCGGGCTTCGAGGCGGAGCAGCTGGTGCTCGAGATCACCGAGAGCGTGCTGATGGAAGACACCGACACCACCGTCCTTCGCCTGGGCGAGCTGCGGGAGCTCGGTGTGCGGATCGCCATCGACGACTTCGGCACCGGCTACTCGTCGCTCGGCTACCTACGCCAGTTCCCGGTCGACATCCTCAAGGTCGACAAGTCGTTCATCGACGGAGTGGCTGAGGGCCCGCACGATTCGGCCCTGGCCCGGGCCGTGATCAAGCTGGCGGCCACGCTAAAGATGGATGCCGTCGCCGAGGGAGTGGAGAGCCGCAAGCAGGTGGCCACGTTGAAGCGGCTTCGGTGCCGCTTCGCTCAGGGCTACTACTTCGCCCGCCCGCAGCCGCCCGAAGCGGTTGACCGGTTGCTGTCCCACCCGATGGCCCCGGGGCCGGGGTTCAACCGGGAAACGGGGCCCGCCGGCCGCGTGTAAACGCTAGAGGTGCTCGGCGGCGGCGGCTTTCACTGCTTCGACGATCGGGTCCCAGTCCGCTCCGGGGCGGCGGGTGACAGTCACGAAGTCATTGACCCCGAACACCTGGACGACGCCGGGCGCGGCGAACACAGCCTCGGCGAAGGCGTTCCCGCCGGCGGCCTCGGCGCTGGTGAAGTTCATGGTGCTCGAAAGCTTGGCGTCGAGCGTGAACTTCATGGCGTTGGGGTTGGGAGTGGGCGAGGGAGAGGCGCTGGCCATGGGTCGGATGGTAGCGGCCGGTCACCGGCCCTACTCAGGTCACGGTAGGTTGGCGGGGTGCACGACCCCACCAGTCGGTTCGCCGAGCTGGTCCAGGGGCCCGAGTCCCTGGTCTCGCTCGACCGGGCCTCGCTCCTGATCGCAGCACACGCGTATCCCAACCTCGACGTCGACGCCGAGGTGGCGGCCCTCGACGATCTGGCGACGCACTGCCCGGAGCCGACCCTCGAAGGCTGGCGGCGCTACCTGTTCGAGGAGCTGAGGTTCACCGGCAACGTCGAGCAGTACTACGACCCCGCCAACTCGTTCCTCAACGAGGTGCGGCGCCGGCGCATCGGCCTGCCCATCTCACTGTCCGTGCTCGGCATGGAGGTAGGTCGCCGCCTGGGCCTGGGCCTGGTCGGGGTGGGGATGCCCGGGCACTTCCTCATCCAGCACGTGGATGCCGACCCGCCGGTGTGGGTGGATCCCTTCGCCGGGGGCCGGGTGCTCGACCGGGCTGCGTGCGAGGAGCGCTTCCACGTCGTCAACGGAGCGAGCACGCCCTTCCTCGAGTCCTACCTCGATCCTGTCGGCCCCCGAGCGATCCTGGCTCGCATGCTGGCCAACCTCAAAGCCATTTACGCCACCCGCGGGAATCTGGAGGCCCTGGCGTGGGTCTTCGCCCTTCGTCTGGCCATCCCCGGGATACCTCCACTCGAGCGGAGGGACCTGGCTCGGGTTCTGGGCTCCACCGGGCAGTTCGTCGACGCCGCCGAAGCCCTGGAGGAGCTGGCCGAAACCCTGCCCTCTCAGGCCCCGTCGCTCATCTCCGAAGCGGTCGCCCTGCGGGCCCGCCTGAACTGAGAGAAGGTTGCGGAAGGTCTAGAAGGCCGTTGATTATCGCGTCGGCCGCTTCGCGGCCGGGCGGCTGACCAGGAACGTTGCGCCCGGAGCGCGACGGTCAGCCGCCAAGAGAGGCTTATTCAACAGCCTTCTAAGCTAAGCGGCGTCGGAGTGGCTGGCGGGGTGAGCGGCGAGGCTGCGGGCCCGCGGGGCCGAGATCATCACCGCGCCCGTTGCCTCCTCGGGTGAGGGGGAGAGCACGTGGGGACGGGGGTGGGGCCGGCTCCGGGTATTCAGGACGCCGATGGTGCCGGCCACGGCCAGCGCGCCAACGACCTCGGGC
>JAIVIH010000193.1 GCA_020200615.1 Actinomycetota bacterium
CGGGCCAGGCGAAGATGAACTCGACGATCACCACCCCCTCGAGGAACGTCCCCAGGACGGTTCCCAGATAGGTGATCACCGGGATGGCGGCGTTGCGCAGGCCGTGGCTGACGAGAGTGGCCAGGCCCCCCACGCCCTTGCTGCGGGCCGTCCGCATGTAGTCCTCACCCATCACCTCGAGCAGGCTGGACCGGAGCAGCCGCGACACCACGGCCGTCGGCAGCACGGCGAGGACTATGGCCGGCATGACCACGCTCGAGAGCCCGTCGCGCCCGGCAATGGGGAGCAGCCCCAGGCGCGTCACCAGGAAGATGATCAGTAGGTAGGCGAAGAAGAAGTTGGGGATCGACGCCCCGATCAGCGCCCCCAGGCGCAGCAGCTGGTCGGGCCACCGCCGGTGGAAAACGGCCGCCGCCATCCCGAGGGGCAGCGAGAGCACGGCGATGAGCGCCAGGGCGGCGACCGAAAGCTGGATGGTTGCCGGCACGCGCTCAGCGATGATGTCCGCCACCGGTTCTCTGCGGGAGAAGGATTCACCGAGGTCGCCGGTGACGGCGCCCTTGAGCCACAGGCCGTACTGGGTCAGGAGCGGGCGATCGAGGTTCAGCTCCTGGCGGGCGCGGTCGATGTCAGCCTGAGTTGCCTCCTGGGTCCGTCGCCGGGCGAGCTCCTCTGCCGGATTGCCCGGCGCGGCCGAGACCAGGACGAAGATGAGGAACGAGAGGCCGAGAAGGGTGGGTAGGGCGGTCAGGAGACGGCGCGAAACGTACTGCCCCACAACCGTCCAGCGACTCGGTGCTAGTTGCTGCTCGACATGGTCAGGCTCACCCAGCGTTGGTTGGTGAAGGAGGGGTGGGGATCGCCGAGGTTCACGTTCTTGGCCATCCCGTAGATCCGGTAGACGCCGGCCAGCGGCACCACGATGTGGTCCTGGTTGGAGAGGATCCTCATCATGGCCGCGGACGCCTGCTGCACCTCGGGCGTGGTCTTGGCTGCGAGCGCCTTCTCAGCCTGGGCGTCGAACTCGGGTCCGTTGGGAGTGATCGGCGGCGAGTTGGGCGCGAACTGAACGGTGTTGGTGCCCTTGGAGTACATGCGGAGCACGGGGAGGAAGGCGGGGTTTCCATCGTTCTGGTTGGGCGGCTCGATGTCGAGGTCGAAGTCACCGTTCCCGCGGTCGTAGAGGGCGTTGCGGGTGGCGGCGTCGGGAGTCTTCTTGAGGGTGACTTCCATGCCCGCCTCTTTCAGGTTGGACTGGATGACGAGGAGGGCCGACTCGGGCACTTCGAACTGACCCAGCAGGATGAGGCTCAGCCGCTTGTCGCCCTTGGTGCGGACGCCGTCGGGGCCGACCCTCCAACCGGCGTCATCGAGGATCTTGCGGGCCCGCCCCACGTCCAGGGGGATGGCGGCGACCGTATCGGCCCCGGGCCCCAGGACGGACTTGGGCGCCATCCAGCGACCGGGCTCGCCGTTGCCTTCCAGCACCACGTCCACATACGCCCTTCGGTCGATGGCCGTGGCGTCGGCCGGGAGGTCGATGACGAAGTCCACCTGCTTGGCCCGGAGGGCTTCGAGGCGAGTCTGGGGGTCGGGCAGGAAGCGGATGTTGATGCGCTTCACCTTGGGCTTCTCGCCCCAGTAGTCCTCGTTGCGCTCGAACACGGCGTTCTGCTTCGGCGTGTAGCTAACCACCTTCCACGGGCCCGTGCCCGCGTAGGGGGGTGTGTCATTGTGGGTGCCGTTCTTCACGATGGCGCCTTCGGGGTGGACGATCTGCTCGGGGATACGGAGGTTCTGCTGGGCGGGGGTGAAGTCGACGGTGAAGTCGTCGACCTTCTTCACCGACTCGGGCCCCAGGGTGTTGGTGACGGTGGTGAGGACCTTGCCCTCGAGTTGACGCACGCCCCAGCTCCACACCACGTCGTCGGCGCTGAAGGGAGCGCCGTCCTGGAACCTTACGTTCCTGCGGAGGAAGAACCGCCACGTCTTGCCGTCGGGCTGGAGCTCCCAACGCTCGGCCAGGCCGGGCTGCAGGGTGTAGTCGGAACCCAGGTAGACGAGAGGCTCGTACACGTTCATGTTGTGGACGTACATGAACTGCCACGACTTCGCGTCCGGACCGTTGTCGGGCCACTGGTCCTCGGGCGCGGCGACCCGCATTTCGGCTTCGAGGTTCGGTTGGGCCGAGGGTTGAGCCGCCGGGCTCGTGTCGTCGTCATCCCCTCCGCATGCGGCGGCGATGAAGCCCAAGATCAGGACGAGAGCAAGAGCCTTGCGACGCACGCCATTTCCCCCTTCATGCCCACCACTTCGGTGCGGACGGATCGTAACGTCAGGCGTCGCCCCCAGCTAGGGGTCCGGGCCCATCTTCACGGCCGAGTTATGAGCCTGCGCCGTAGAGTGGGCGCGCCATGAGCCCGGCCCCTGTCCTCGAGATCAGCCGACTCGAGGTTTCGTTCCGCACCGAGACGGGTCTGGTCCACGCTGTCCGGGGAGTAGACCTCAGCGTCGACGAGGGCGGCGTCCTCGGCGTCGTCGGCGAGTCGGGATGCGGCAAGAGCGTGTCCATGCTGGCCGCGCTGGGCCTGCTTCCCCGCAATGCCACCGTCACGGGCTCGGTCAAGTTCCGCGGACGGGAGCTGCTGGGCCTTCCCGCACGCGAGCTCCGCAAGATCCGGGGAGCACGGATGGCGATGATCTTCCAGGATCCGGTCACCTCCCTCAACCCGGTGTTCACCGTCGGTCACCAGGTGGCGGAGGCGGTGCGGGTCCACCATCCTGAACTGGGCCGCCGGGAGGCGTTGCGGCGAGCGGTGGAGCTCCTGGCGAGGGTGGGGATCCCCGAGCCCGATCGGAGGGCCGACGACTATCCCCACCAGTTCTCGGGTGGCATGTGCCAGCGGGCCATGATCGCCATGGCCATGGCCAACAACCCCGACGTGCTCATCGCCGACGAGCCCACGACGGCGCTGGACGTGACCATCCAGGCCCAGATCCTGGACGTGCTTCGGGATGTCCGCCGGGACAAGGGCGTCGCCATCGTGCTCATCACCCACGACCTGGGCGTGGTGGCGGGGCTGGCCGAGGAAGTGGCAGTCCTCTACGCGGGACGGGTGGTGGAGCGGGGGGCGGTCGACGACGTGTACGCCCGTCCCCGGCACCCCTACACCCGGGGGCTCCTGGCTTCGCTTCCCCGTCTCACCGAGAGCGGGCGGATGCCGCTGACCCCGATCAAGGGAGCGCCGCCTTCCATGCGCAC
>JAIVIH010000441.1 GCA_020200615.1 Actinomycetota bacterium
ACCCAGTCCTCCGGGGCCCGCACGCTGAGCATGACCTCGGCCTTGATGTCCGGTTGGTCGAAGCAGGCGAACACCCGGTGGGCATCGAACGGCTCGAACTGGGTGTGCAGGTAGACGGCCCCGTCGGTGGGGTCGACCATCCGGTGCATCCCCACGCCGGTGTGCTGGTACTTGCAGTCGGCCACCACCCGAAGCTCGTTGCTGGGTCGCGAGCCCCGAAGGGCGAGGCGGTTGCGGTGGGCGTCGTAGGCGGCACTGATGTCGCGGCCGTTGAAAGTCGCCTCCCGCATCGCGGCCGCGTCCAAGTCGACGAAGGTGTTGAGGCCGGTGAGGGGAGTGAAGAACCGCGCCCTGGTGTCGCTGACGAACGTCTCGTCTCCGGTCGTCAGGTCGAGAAACACGTCGTAGGCCAGGTTGGAGACGATGCGAGCTCTCTCCTGAGCCTCGTCCCGCCGGAGATTGTCGTCGGTCATGGGGTTCAGTATTGCTGGGCCGGGCCCGGGGGGCCGTACCGGTCACGGCTACGCTGCCGCCGTGCGCGTGGCCCTTGTGTGCCCCTACAGCCTTTCGCTGCCGGGGGGCGTCCAGGAGCAGGTGCTGGGCCTGGCCCGCACCCTGCGGACCATGGGCCACCAGACCCGGGTCCTGGGCCCGTGTGACGGAGCACCTCCCGAGGTCGGTGTGATCCCGCTCGGGAACTGCCTGCCCACGCAGGCCAACGGTTCCGTGGCACCCATCGCCCCCGACTTCTCCTGCGCCCTCCGGACCATTCGCGCCCTGCGCGACGAGGAGTTCGACGTCGTGCACCTCCACGAGCCCTGTGCCCCGGGCCCCACGGTCACCAGCCTCGTCGTGGCCTCGGCGCCCATGGTGGGAACGTTCCACGCCGCCGGCAGGAGCGCGGCCTACAGGGCCCTCCGGCCCCTCACCCGGTGGCTCGCCGCCCGGCTGGCCGTTCGCTGCGCGGTGTCCGAGGACGCTCGGGCCCTGGCCTCCCGGGCCCTGGGGGGCTCCTACCAACTCCTTTTCAACGGGATCGAGATCGATCGCTTCGCCAAGGCCACCCCCTGGCCGACGTCAGGGCCCACCATCCTGTTCGTCTCCCGACACGAGTCGCGCAAGGGGCTGGACGTCCTCCTCACCGCCCTCGAGCGGATGCCGCCGGACGTCCGCCTGTGGGTCGCCAGCGACGGTCCGGAGACCGCCCGGCTCCGGGCCCGGACGGCCGGGGATCAGCGGGTCGAATGGCTGGGCCGGATCAGCGACGAGGAGAAGGCCCGCCGCCTACGCGGGGCCGACCTCCTGTGCGCGCCGTCGCTCCACGGCGAGTCCTTCGGTCTGGTCCTTCTGGAGGGCATGGCCGCCTCCACGTCCATCGTGGCCAGCGACCTCCCCGGCTACAGGAACGTCGCTCGCGACGGCCGGGAAGCGGTCCTGGTCCCCCCCGGCGACGCCCCAGCCCTGGCCAGTGCCATCTGCGGGGTCCTCGATCATCCGGAGACGGCTCGCTCGCTGACCGAAGCGGGCGACGCCCGGGCCGCGGAGTTCTCGATGGACAAGCTGGCCGAGTGCTACGTGGAGCTCTACGAGCAAGCCCGGCGCGAGGTTCGGGCCAGCCCGGCCCGGTGCTGGCAGCGCCCCTTGCCTGACCCGACCGCCCTCTGACCCGTACAATGGGCTGAGCCCTGTTCGGAGGAAACGACATGCTGCTCTGGATCCTGTTGGCGGTTGTCGCGCTCGTCGTGCTGTACGTCATCCTGGCCTACAACGGCCTGGTCAAGCTGCGTAACCGCATCGCCAACGCGTGGTCTCAGATCGACGTGCAGCTCCGCCGCCGCTATGACCTGATCCCGAACCTGGTCGAGACCGTCAAGGGCTACGCCAAGCACGAGCGGGAGACGTTCGAGGCCGTCACCCAGGCCCGGAACAACGCCATCAACGCCCAGGGGGTCGGGGCCCAGGCCCAGGCTGAGAACATGATCACCAGCGCCCTGAAGTCGCTGTTCGCGGTGGCCGAGGCTTACCCGGAGCTCAAGGCCAACGAGAACTTCCTCAACCTGCAGGAGGAGCTGACCAGCACCGAGGGCCGCATCGCCTACGCCCGCCAGTTCTACAACGA
>JAIVIH010000442.1 GCA_020200615.1 Actinomycetota bacterium
ACGCGGGAGCCCTCGCCTGCGCCGGCTACGGCACCGCCCTCGGCGTGATTCGTTCCGCCCACGAGGAGGGGCGGGACCTGGCGGTATGGGTGGGCGAGACCCGGCCCGCCCTCCAGGGAGCCCGCCTCACGGCCTGGGAGTTGGGGCGCCTGGGTGTGCCTGCCACCTTGGTCGCCGACGTCATGGCCGCCTCCCTCATGGGCAACGGGGAAGTCGACTGCGTGGTGGTGGGGGCCGACCGGATTGCCGCCAACGGGGACGTCGCCAACAAGGTCGGCACCTACGGCCTCGCCGTCCTCGCTCACCACCACGGCGTCCCCTTCTACGTGGCCGCTCCGACGTCCACCGTGGATCTGACGTGCGCCACCGGCGCCGACATCCCCATCGAGCAGCGCTCGTCCGAGGAGGTCACGTCCGTCGGCGGCCACTCCGTCGCCCCCGATGGGACGAGCGCCGACAACCGGGCCTTCGACGTCACCCCGGCACGTCTGGTCACGGCCATCGTCACCCAGGAGGGCGTGGCTCGGGACCCGCTGGGGCCTGCCCTCGCGAGTTTCGTGAGCCGGAGCCGGAGGTAGCATCCCGGACGTGTCGACACAGCAACAGAAGGCATCGAGCGGCCGGGTGGTGCTCGGGACTCGGCAGAAGGGGATGGTCGCCTTCCGCTGGTCGGGGAAGGAGCCCCGGGCATGAGCGACGTGGAGACGGCCGAGGAGCTGGGCGCGCAGTGGGAAGGTGACGAGCTGGTGGTCTACGACTATCCCGGCTTCACCCAGCTCTTCGAGTACTACGAGAGCGGTGAGTACCTCCCCGACAACGATTGATGCGGGCGCGCCTGCTCCGCGCCGCGATCCTCCTCGGAAGCGCGGTCACGGCCGGATCGGGCTGCGGGGGATCTACATCGGACAGTGAGGAGCCAACAGCGGCGCCCGAGAAGCTGGTCGACACCCAGGAGGTCGAGCAGCTGCTGGTGAACACCCAACGGCGGGCCAGCCCCGACTTCGAAGTGGGGGCCGCATCCTGCCCCGCCCAGGTCGTCGTCGCCGAGGGCGTGACCTTCGAATGCACGGTCGTGGTCGAGGGTGTGGTCGCGCCGTACGTCGTCACCATGGCCGACGTGAACCCCAGGAACCAGACCGGCCGCTACGACCTCCGCCCGGCCAAGGCCATCCTGTCCGTCCCCCGGCTGGTGGACTTCGTTAAACGGCTGGCCACCGAGCCCGACGCTCAGGTCGACTGCGGCCCGGAGCGCGTGCGGATAGCCGACGTGGGCAGCACCTTCGAGTGCCAGCTGACGGACAGTGAGGGGCCGCACACGGTCAGCCTAAAGGTCGACGACATCAAGGGAAAGGTCACCATTGTCGGCGTCGTCTGAGACCGGACGTAGGCTGCGGCACGGCTATGTGAGCCTGGCTACGGCCGTCGCCGCGCCACTGGCCCTCCTCGCCGTCCTGTGGAGCATGGTCGGGGACCGGCCGGCCACGGGGATGCCCTTCGGGCGCGTCCTGGCCCTCCAGTGGACCGCGCTGCTCTTTCAGGAGTCCACCGAGAGCCTGGTGGCAGGTCACCCCTTCACGGCGATGCTGTCGTCACGGCCGCTCTGGCTCGCCTTGGCGGCCCAGCTGGTGGTGGCCGCCGGCGCGGTAGTCCTGCTGCGCTCGGCCTGCGCGGTAGGCGCCCGGCTCGTATCCCGGTCCCGGCTGTCGCCGCTAATAGTGACCGCGTCGGCCTCGGCGCCCCTGCGGCCGGTGGCGGCTTCTCCCCGCTGGCGTCCCCGTCTCACCCTTCCCGCACGAGCTCCCCCTCTGATCGTCGCTGGCTGACAGTCCAACGCCGTCGACAAACCGGAGGATCCTTCATGACGGTTGCCCGTCGGGCGCGGCTGGCCGCGCTCGCCCTCCCCCTGACCCTGGTTCTGGCCGCCTGCGGAGGCGACGACGAGCCGTCGACTCCCAGCTCCGGCGCCGGGACGACCGCGGCGGCGCCCGCAGTCACGCCCGCCGCCGGTCCCGCCACGAGCACCACCGCGCCAGCCGCCGTGTCCTTCACCGTCAGCGGCGGCTCCGTCGAGGGGCCGTCCCGGCACACGGTGGAGCTCGGCGATCAAGTCTTCCTGCGGGTGACCAGCGACGAGGCCGACGAGCTCCACGTCCACGGGTACGACCACACGGCCGCCGTCGGTCCCGGCAAGATCGCCGAGTTGAGGTTCCCGGCGGACATCCCGGGCGTGTTCGAGGTGGAGCTCGAGCACTCGCGCCGGCGGGTCACCACCTTGGAGGTGCGACCATGAGCCGGCTCCGGCGGGGCGGGGGCGTCGCGGTCCTCACCGCCGGAGCCGTCCTGGCCACCGCCCCACCGGCTTCCGCTCACGGCCTGGGGTCCCGGGGCGACCTCCCCCTCCCCATCTGGATGTTCGCCTACGGCGCGGCCGCCGCCCTGCTCATCTCCTTCGCCGGGCTGGCCGTCTTCTGGCGGACGGCCCGCCTCGAGGGCGGGATCGAGGGACGGGTCCTCCTCGAACCGGGTGAGGCGACCAGGGCCATTGCTGCCGCAGGGCGAGCGTTGGGACTGGGGCTGTTCGTGCTCGTCTTCGTGGCCGCCGCCTTCGGCGATCCCGACACGGCCGACAACCTGGCCCCCGTCTTCGTCTATGTCGTCTTCTGGGTGGGGCTGACCCTCGTCTCCGCCCTGGTGGGCGACGTCTGGCGGATCCTCAACCCCTTCGACACCCTCGCCGCCCTGGGGCAGCGGCTCCGCCCCAACCGGCGTCAGCCTTCGGACTACCGGTTGGGCCACTGGCCCGCCCTGGCCGGACTGGTCGCCTTCGTGTGGCTGGAGCTGATCTATCCGTACCGGGCCGAGCCGCGGACCCTGGCCGTGGCCATCGCCGTCTACACGGCAGTCGTGCTGGCCGGCACCGCTCGATGGGGGAGGGCCTGGCTGCGCCAGGGAGAGGCCTTCACCGTGTTCTTCGGCCTCCTGAGCCACATCGGCCCGCTCTACGCCGACAACGCCGGGCGGATCAGGGCCCGGCCTCCCCTGGCCGGTCTGGTGGGGCTCAAGCCCGACGCCGGCGCCCAGGCGATCGTGATCGTGGCCCTGGGCTCGACCAGCTTCGACGGCCTCAGCCGGACCCGGTTCTGGGCCGATCTCACCAGGGACTACGAGCTGTGGCAGAACGTCGTCCTGTCGACGGTCGGACTGGTGTGGGCCATGTCGGTGGTGACGCTCGCCTTCGTCGGAGCCATGCGCATCACCGCCCGTCTCCACCGCCGCCGGCACCCGGAGCTGACTTCCGCCTTCGCCCACTCACTCGTCCCCATCGCCTTCGCCTACGCCCTCGCCCACTACTTCTCGCTGCTCGTGTTCGAGGGCCCTCTTCACCGTCGGAGGCCTCGCCCTCCTGTTGGGAGCGTGATGTCGATCGCTGCCCTTCTGGCTCACGGCGGCGCGGCCGGCGCCGCCTTCGAGATCAGCTTCATCCTCGTGCCCGTCATCATCTTCGCGGTGCTGGCCCGGTGGTCCAAGCGGAAGATGGACCGGGAAGCGGCCGAAGAGGCGGGAGAAGTCGAAGAGGGCGAAGAGGGCGAAGAGGCCGAAGGCGCGGTAGCCGACGACGACTCTCGGGACTGATCGAATGGTCGTCGCCGAGCGCCGGATCGCCCCGCCCCTGAATGCCGGCCTGGTCGTGGTCGCCGGCGGGATGCTGGTTCTCCTCGCCCGCCCGTGGCTGCTGGCCGACGACCGGGCGGCGGTCAGCCCGCGACTGGCCGTGTTCCTCACCCTCGGGCTGGCCGGCGCCCTGTGGCCGCTTCGCCGCCGGGACGAACCCAGCCGGCGAACGGTGTGGCCGGCGCTGGCGCTGGGCTGCGCCGCGTTCGGTGTGGGCCGGCTCCTGGTCGGCCTGCCGCCGGTGGCGAGCGGGCTGGCCCTGGCGTTGGCCCTCAACGCCATCGCCGCCATAGCGGAGGAGGTTTTCTTCCGCCGCCTGGTCTACGGCCTGCTCCTCCCAAGGGGAACGGGCGCAGCCGTCGCCGGCTCCGCCGCCCTGTTCGCCGTCGCCCACGTCACCGTCTGGGGCCTCTGGGTCCTCCCCCTCGACCTGGCCGCGGGGCTGGTCCTGTCCTGGCAGCGCGCCGCGACCGGCAGGTGGTCGGTGCCCGCCGTCACCCACGTCGTCGCCAACACGCTGGCTCTCCTGTGAGGTGCAGATGCGCAAGAACCTGACGCTCACGATCCTGACCGCGCTCACGGTGACGGCCACGGCCTGCACCGCCTCCGACCGCTCCGACCCGGTCACAATCGGGGCCATTTACCCGGTATCCGGCCGCCAGGGGCCCGGCGGGGTGGACGAGGCCAACGGCGCGCGCCTGGCCGTGGATCTGGCCAACGAGCGGGGTGGCGTCAACGGGCGCCCTGTCGAGCTGGACCTCGTGCGAGTCGTTCTTCCGGCTGGCACCCATGGGCGCCGCCCTCGGGCGGGCGGCGGTCACCTTCGTGCGGGAGCAGCTCGTCCCCTTGCTGGAGCCGGGGGCGCCCCTTCGCTATGCCGTGGCCTACGTCGACGACGCCTACGGCCGCTCGGTGGGGCTCGGCGCGGCGGCCGAGGCGAAGGCGAGCGGGGAGCAGCTGGTGGGGACGTTCCCCTACGACGTCCACCATCTGGACTCCGAGGCGCTCGTACGATCCATCGCCGTCAGCCGCCCCGATGTGCTCTTCGTGTCGGCCTACCTGCAGGACGGCGTGGCCATCCGCCAGGCGACCATCGCCCAGGGCCTCCCGCTCCGGGCCAGCATCGGGACGAGCTCCAGCTACTGCATGCCGGCGTTCGCGGCCGCTCTCGGCCCGGGCGCCGTCGGCCTCTTCGCGTCGGACAAGCCCGATGCGGCACGGGTCCGCCCGGACGCCCTGGACGCCAGTGCCCGTAAGGCCCTGGCCTGGGCCCAGAAGCGCTTCTCCGACCGCCACCGAGAGGAGATGAGCCCCGCCGCCCTGTCGGGGTTCGCCAACGCCTGGGCCCTGCTCGGTCACATCCTCCCCGCCTCGCCCGGCCTCCGCCCGCCGGAGGTCGCATCCACCGCCCGGTCGCTGAAGCTCCCGTCCGGCAGCCTGCCCAACGGCGCCGGCCTCGACCTGGCCGGTCCCCGGGAGCTGGACGCCGGCGAGAACCGCGCTGCGGTCAGCGTCATCTGGCAGTGGGTCGACCAGCGCAACCAGGCCGTGGTGTGGCCGCCCACCTTCGCCACCCAGCCCCTCCGAGCGATTCCCATCCTCCCGTGACGGCCGGCCTCCGCCGGGCCGGCGTCGGGCTGGCGCTGCTGTACGTGGCCGTGGCCGTGGCCACCCAGCTGCTGTCGTCCAGGCCTTTCCGGCCGCTGTTCAACGGCTTCGCTCCGCCCCAGCCCTACCGCCGCGACGTGGTCCTCGGGCCTGAGGGCTCGGAGGTGACCAACGTCACCACCAGCGACGATCAGGCCGTGGCCGGGCTGGAGCTCGGCTCCGTCCCCCCCAACCCACCGGACACAGGCGTGAAGCTGCAGGTGGCCCCGGTTGATCCCGGCCGGCTGGCGCCGCTCCCCCAGGGCCTGGACGCCCTGAGCAACGCCTACCAGGTCACCCTCACGTACCTGCCATCCCAGACGGCGGTGCTAAGGCTGGCCAAGGACGGGACCATCGCCCTCACCGCCGTCTCGCCCCACGGGATCCTGCTCTATTCGGCCGACGGCGCCGAGTGGGCGGAGGTACCGTCCCGGCCCTTCGGCAACACCAACGGCCGGTTCACGACGCTGCAGGCCACCGGCCACTACCTCGTGGCCGGGACCCGCGTTCCGCCTCCCGCGGAGCCCGACGAGTCCGCGCCCTCGGGGCCGAACACCGCGCTGCTGACGATCGTAGGACTGCTGCCCATCATCGGGGCGATGCTCGTCCTTCGGCCGCCCCCGCCCGCTCCGGCACCCCCGGTCCCGGCGAAACGAAACCCGCGGGCGGGCCCGAAGCCGAAGCGCGGGAAGCGGCCTCGGTCCGGCCCTTAGGATCACCGGCGTGTCCGAGCCGGTGATCGTCGTGCGCGGGTTGCGGAAGTCCTACGGCAACCTTGAGGCCGTGCGGGGCATCGACCTGACCGTGGAGCGGGGCGAGGTGTTCGCCTTCCTCGGGCCCAACGGAGCAGGCAAGACCACCACCGTGGAGATCCTCGAGGGTTACCGCAACCGCTCGGCCGGCGAGGTGACCGTCCTCGGCATCGATCCCGCTCGCGCCACTCCGGAGTGGCGGGCACGGGTGGGCGTCGTCCTCCAGGAGTGCCGGCTGCCGCCCCTGCTGAGCGTGCGCGAGGCCATGCACATGTACGCCGGCTACTACCCGTCGCCCCGGCCGGTCGACGAGACCATCGACG
>JAIVIH010000443.1 GCA_020200615.1 Actinomycetota bacterium
GAGTTCCACTACTCGGCCCTCGACCCGCCCGGCGACGCCCTCGAGTGCCAGACCCGGCACGGCACCCACCGGTCGGGCTACGCCTCCCCGACCCTCCTCGCCTCCTACCTCCACCTCCATCTCGGGGGAGATCCTGCGCCGGCCGAGCGCTTCGTGCGCACCGCCGCCGACGGCCGGGGTGAGCGGCCCTGACCGTCGCGAAGACGAGCCGGTACAGTGACGCCGCCGCTGCGCTTGGGAAGCCGGTGCGAGTCCGGCGCGGTCTGCCGCTGTGATCGGCGCACCCTCACCGGGTGCCCGGTAGCCAGAGGCCCGGCCGCGGCACCTGAACACACCGCGTCTGGAGGATCGCCCTGAGCGGAGCGGCAGGCCCGACCACCCGGGTCCTCATCGGCGTCGGCGTGGGCCCCGGGGACCCGGAGCTGGTCACGGCGCGCGCGGTTCGGGTCCTCAAGGAAGCGGGACGGGTCTTCGCTCCCACCACCGCGGTCGACGCCGTGGGGAGGGCGGAGTCCATAGTCCGCCAGGCCTGTCCCGGCCTGCGCATCGACCGCCTGGTGTTCGACATGGGAGCGACGGGCGACACCCGGATCCAGGGCTACCGCCGGGCGGCGGAACAGGTGGCGACCGCCCTGGACGAGGTCGAGCAGGTGGCGGTGGTCGTCCTCGGCGACCCCAACGTGTACAGCACCTTCACCGGGCTGGCCTCCGAGGTCCGGAGCCTGAGGCCCGGGCTCACGGTGGACACGGTGCCGGGAATCATGGCCTTCCAGGAGCTGGCGGCCCGGTCGGGCACCGTCCTTCTCGACGGCACCGAGCAGCTGACTCTGGTGACCGCCCTGGCCGGTCCCGAGCCCCTGGACGGGGTGCTCAACGATCACGACCGGGCCGTCGTCGTCTACAAGGGCGGCCGGCACCTCCCCACCATCGCCGACCGTCTGTCCTCCGCCGGGCGGTTGGACGTGGCCGTGGTCGGGGAGCTGCTGGGGCTGCCCGGGGAGCGCGTACTGGCCGCGGCGGACGCCGCCGCCCTGGGTCCTGCCGCCTACCTGGCCACGGTGATAGTTCCTCCGACGGCACGCTCCCGCAACGGGAGGGACGGATGATCTCCTTCGTCGGCGCCGGTCCCGGGGCGGCCGATCTGATCACCCTGCGGGGCCGCGACCGGCTTTCGGCGGCCGACATCGTCGTCTGGGCCTCGTCGCTGGTGCCCGCGGAGGTGTTGGAGCACGCCCGGCCCGAAGCCGAGGTGCACGATGCCGCGGGGATGACCCTGGAGGACGTCCTCGCCGTGTACGGCGGAGCTCCCGGCCGGGCCATCGTCCGCCTCCACTCGGGTGACCCCGCCGTCTACGGCGCGGTTCAGGAACAGCTGGATTGGTGCCTGGCCAACGGTCGGGACTTCGAGATCGTCCCAGGCGTGAGCTCCCTGGGTGCGGCGGCGGCCGCCCTCGGCCGGGAGCTCACCATTCCCCAGGTGGCCCAGAGCATCGTCATCACCCGGCTGGCGGGCCGCACCGCGGCCTCCATGCCGGCCCGGGAGTCGGTCGCCGGCTTCGCCGCCCACGGGGCCACCATGGCCGTGTTCCTGTCCGCCGCCCGTCCCCAGGAGCTGCAGGACGCGCTGCTCTCCCCCACCAGCGCCTACGAGCCGGCGACTCCGGCGGCGGTGGTGGTGCGGGCGAGCTGGCCCGACGAGCAGGTCGTGCGCACCACCGTCGGCCAGGTCGCCGCCGACCTCTCCGCCACCGGCGCCCGGACCACGGCCCTCGTGCTGGTGGGCCCGGCCCTCGGCCCCGACGGAGACGCCGCCCGCAGCCACCTCTACTCCCCGTCCTTCGCCCACGGCTTCCGGCGCCGCTCGTCGCCCGGCTCGACCCAAGGCCGGCCCCGCTGATGGCGGACGCGGGCGCGCCCAGCCGGGCAGGCCTGCGGACGGGGTGGACCACGGGCACGTGCGCCAGCGCTGCAGCCAAGGCCGCAGCCATGGGGTGGTCGAGCTGCACGGCGCCCATGGAGGTGGAGGTGGCCCTCCCCCGAGGGCAGCGCGTGCGGTTCCCGGTCGAGGTCGAGACGCCCAGCCGGTGCGTGGTGGTGAAGGATGCGGG
>JAIVIH010000194.1 GCA_020200615.1 Actinomycetota bacterium
TGATCCTCTCGGCGACCGGTACCCACACCGACAATACCGTCATACCCGTGCGGGACTACGCCGAATCCGGAAAAGCGGGTACGAGGACCTTCACCCTCGACTTGGCCGCGATGGAGACTGGAATAGTGGGGGGATATATAGTTGATGGCCGCGCCCGCGGCGTGTACAAGATGATTTGTGGGCCGGGAACATTCACGACGACTGTCACGGACGGCTTTTCCGTCATTGTGCCCTCGGACATGGCCCGAGCCGCGTTCGCCAGGTATCTCAATGAGGCGACCCAGCATGGATGGGCCCAGGACCATGTGAGCCGATGCTAACCCGTCAGGGTGCGTCCCTGGTGCGGGCCGAAGCCGTTGCTACTTGGGCGCAGGCCGAGGTACCGAACGACCGGGGATTTTGACGACAGCGGAAGGTGATGCGCATGTCTGAGCACCGAGACCAACTCGTCGTCCAAGTCGTACCCTATTACCCGCCCCACGTCGGAGGGATGGAGAACGTCGCCCGTGTCGTGGCCGAATGGCTGGCGACGAAGGGTCCGGTGGAGGTTCTCACCTCCACGTCGGGACAGGGAGCTTCGCCCCGAGTCCAACATCGGGGCCACCTCACGGTCCGCCGCCTCTCCACCCGTGAGATCGCCAACGTTCCCGTGATGCCTACCCTGCTGTATCACCTCCTCCGCCTGCCCCGTGACGCGGTGGTGCACCTGCACATCGCCCAGGCCTTCGTGCCCGAGATGGTCTGGCTCGCCGCCCGCCTACGGCGCCGACCCTACATCGCGCACTTTCATCTCGACGTCGAGCCCTCAGGGCGGTTCGGCTCCGTCTTTGTGGCGTACAAGCGATGGGTCCTGGGTGGCGTCCTGCGTTCGGCGTCGACGGTGATCGTCGTCTCGCCCGACCAGACGGACTTTGTTCGGCGGACCTATGGAGTCGCCACGCGACGAATTCGCCTAATCCCCAACGGCGTGGGCCAGGAGTTCTACCGCGGGCCACGCCCGGCTCCCGACCACGGCGGCCCGTTCCGCATGCTCTTCGTGGGGCGCCTCGCCCGGCAGAAGAACGTTCCACGGCTGCTGCGAGCAGTGGCTTCGGCGAGGGCTCCGCTCGAGCTGGTGCTGGTGGGCGACGGCGACGACCGGCCGAGGCTCGAGCGGCTCATCGGAGACCTCGCGCTGACCAACGTCCGGCTGGTCGGCGCGCAGTTCGGCCAGCCGCTCGTCGACTGGTACGGGTGGGCAGACGCGTTCATTCTTACCTCGGACAGGGAGGGCACCGGGCTGGTCCTCCTCGAGGCCATGGCGGCAGGGGTTCCCGTCATCGCCAACGACGTAGCAGGGATCCGCGACACCGTCGGCGACGACGGGATCCTGGCGACAACCGATCTTGCCGACCTCGCCAAGGCCATCGACCGGCTGGCGGCAGACCCCCTGCTCTGGGAAGACCTCTCCCGCCGGGGGTCGCGGCGGGCCGACCGATTTCCTTGGACGGTGCTGTTCGACAGCCTGGAGGAGCTGTATGAGGAGACCATCTCCGCTGTGGCCCACTAGAGACAGCGGCGCCGGGCTCGCCTTCGATGAGTCGACAGAGCCAGCAATGGCCTGGTCGGACGGTGCGCAGCGATGAAGAGGAGGGCTTTGTCCTTTCTCGAGGCTCACCCGCGAGCTCTGGCTTCGGCACGTGCTGTCGTCGCCGTTGGTCGCGCTCCGGTCGCCCTCCAGGGCTGGTGCCGAGCCATTGGCGCGCTCAGGGCAGCGAGGCGCCTGGCACCGACGGCGGTCGCTCAGGTGATGAGGGAGGAACTGGTCGCGGCCCGGCTGTCTTCGGTGGTGCTCTCCTCCACGTGGAGCGGGAGGACCGGCACGGCGATCATCAAGGTGGGCCGCCCGGAGGGGCCGGCGGCCATGGTGGTGAAGCTGACCGGTGCCGCCAACCGGAGGGAACTGTTCCGCTCGGCGCAGATGCTGGCGGCGCTGCGGTCGGAGGCGGGGCTCGACGGGTTGTGCGACCTCCTTCCGAGGCCGATCGGCGTGGGTGAGATCCACGGCAAGTCATTCAGTGTCGAGACCGCGCTTCCCGGCACTGCTCCGTCGTTTCGCCTCGATCCGC
>JAIVIH010000444.1 GCA_020200615.1 Actinomycetota bacterium
CGCCGGAGGGTCACCTTCGGGTACCGCGGCCGGCCCCGCACCGTCGACCCCCACCGCCTCTCCTTCCGCAACGGGCACTGGTACCTGGCCGGGACAGACCGGGACGCGGAAGAGGCCCGGTCGTACCGCCTGGACAGGATGGAGGGCTCCGTCCAGGTGGGGGAGCCGGGCAGCGCCCCGGATGTCCCCGCCCCGGCCGACGGAGCCGCGGCGCAAGCGGCGGCCGGCCCCTGGGCCCAGGGCACCGACGATCCCGTCATGGCCCAGCTCCTGATCGACGCCGACCAGGCGGGATGGGCCGTGCGGCACGTCGGCGCCGACGCGGTGGCCGAGCGGCGGGAGGACGGGTCGGTCGTGCTCGACGTGCGGGTCACCAACCGGGACGCCTTCCGGTCCTTCGTCCTCGGTTTCCTGGACCACGCCGAACTGCTGGGGCCGCCCGAGTTACGGGAGGACCTGGTGTCGTGGCTGGAGGCGCTCTGCCCCGCGTGAGCGCCGAAGCCCGCCTGCACCGGCTGCTGGCCCTGGTGCCCTGGGTGGCCGCCCACGACGGGCCCACCGTCGAGGAGGTCTGTGCCCGCTTCGGTTGCACCGAGGCCGAGCTGGCCGACGACCTCCAGCTCCTGTTCCTCTGCGGCCTCCACCCCTACACGCCCGACACCCTGATCGATGCCGACATCGCCGACGGTCGGGTCTGGATCCGCTACGCCGAGTACTTCTCCCGCCCTCTTCGCCTCACCCCCGCGGAGGCCCTCGCCCTCCTGGCCGCCGGCCAGGCTGTCCTGGCTGCCCCAGGGGCCGACGAGTCGGGCCCCCTGGCGCGGGGGCTCCGGAAGCTGGCCTCCGCCCTGGGAATCACCGCGGCCGAGGCCGTGGAGGTGACCCTGGCCGCGGCGCCACCCGAGGTAATGGGCGCCTTGGGGGACGCCGTGCGGGACCGGCGCCAGGTGGAGATCGACTACTACAGCTTCGGGCGGGACCAGTGGAGCCGCCGGGTCGTCGACCCCTACTCCGTCTTCTCCACCAGCGGGCAGTGGTACCTGTCGGCGTGGTGCCACACGGTGGACGACGAGCGGCTATTCCGGGTGGACCGGGTCCGGGCGGCGCGCACGCTCGATACTGGCTTCGATCGGCCCGAGGTGAGGCCCGACTTCGCCGTCTACCGGGCCCGCCCCGAGGACCCCAGGGTCACACTGGAGGTTCAGCCGAGCGGCCGCTGGGTGATCGACCAGTATCCGGTGGAGGAGGTGACGGAGATCGGAGACGGCGCCGCCCGGGTGCGCCTGGCCGTGAGCCAGCCGGCGTGGCTGGAGCGATTGCTGCTCCGGCTCGGGCCCGCGGCGACCGTGCTGGAGGGTGACGCGGACCTGGCGCCCGCCGCCGCGTGCCGGCTCCTGGTCCGCTACCGGCCGCCGGGCGCCAGTCGTCCTCCGGATGGCCTGCGGTAGCCTTGCCTCAGATGAGTCAGCCGGCCAGCTCCTGGCCCACTTCTTCGCCCCCCGAGCCTCCCAGCGAGCTTCCGGAGCCGCGCAAGCGCCCATCGGCGGCGCGCAACCTCCTCGAGTGGGTCCTGATCATCGCCGGCGCGCTGGTCGTCGCCTTCGTGGTCAAGACCTTCCTGATCCAGGCCTTCTACATCCCGTCGGGGTCCATGTTGCCGACCCTGCAGGAACAGGACCGGATCCTGGTCAACAAGCTCAGCTACGACCTCCACGACGTCAAACGGGGCGACATCGTGGTCTTCGAGAGCCCGACTCAGGCCGACGGACAGATCAAGGACCTGGTCAAACGGGTCATCGGCCTGCCCGGGGAGACGGTGGAAGCCCGTGAGGGACGGATCCTGATCAACGGCCAGCCCATCGACGAGGGCTACCTCGGCGAGGGCATCACCACCGGGGACATGGAGCCCCAGAAGGTGCCGCCCGACCACTACTGGGTCATGGGTGACAACCGGGGCAACTCCAAGGACAGCCGCTTCTTCGGGGCCATCGACGAGGACCTGATAATCGGCCGCGCCTTCGTGCGGGTCTGGCCCATCAACGACTTCCGGTTTTATTGACCGGCGGGCACCCGGGTCCTTCGGACGGAGTCCCGAGC
>JAIVIH010000445.1 GCA_020200615.1 Actinomycetota bacterium
GCGATGGACAGGGCGCCCGACCCCACCCCCGCCTCGAGGACGCGGGCCCCGGCGAACACGTCGGCCATCATCAGGAGCTGGGCCAGGTCCTTGGGGTAGATGACTTGGGCCCCGCGGGGCATGGCCTTCACGAAGTCGGACAGGGTGGGCCGGATGACCAGGTACCGGGCGCCGGTGGTGGAACGGAGGGTGACCCCCGGGTCAAGGCCGATGATGAGGTCGTGGGGCGTCACCCCGGCGTGGGTGTGGAACTGGCCGCCCTCGGCCAGGGTCACCAGGTAGCGCCGATCCTTGCTGTCGACGACGAGCACGAGGTCGCCGGGGGCGAACGGCCTTCTCACCCGCCCATCATCGCTCGCGTCCGCCGGTACCCCGGGCGCGCAGGTTCTACGGCGCCTCACCCTTGGCGAAATGGGTGATCACGATGGACTGGCCCGGTTCCAGCTGTTCCGAGTAGGAGACCTTGGGCTCGTCGGCCTTGCGCCGGAGGAACTGGATGACCCCGGCGGCGAGGCCGACGGCGAGCCACCCCCGCCCTCCGGGCCCGGCCAGGCCTCGCCGGAAGCCGGTGCGGGCCAGTGTGCGGAGGAGGCCGCCCAATTCAGAACCGCCGCACTTCTACGACCGTGCTCTTGCGCTTGCCCCGCTTGCGGCCGGCGAAGTAGGCGACGGCCACGATCAGGACCACGGCCACGCCGGCGACGACGGCGCCCGCACCCTTGGCCGCCTCCCCGGCGGTGTCGACGTCGCCGCGGATCTGGCGGAGCTTGGTCTCAATCTCGTTCCGGGTGATCCGCCCGTTGTGAGTGGGGGCCGTCACGCTCACGTTGCCTCCTTCTTGCGGCTGAGGGCCTTGACCGCCGCACCGGCCACTGCTCCGCACGCCACCAGGGTGATCAGGTACGGCACGAACGACAGGTGGCCGCTGAAGGCGTCACCCGTCTCCTCCTGCAAGAGGCGCAGGACGCCGAGGAACAGCACGACGAGGCCCAGGCCGACCAGGGCCGAGCCGGCCAGGCCCAAGGCGATGAAACGCCCGACGCCCTTGATGGGCTCGACCGTCTCCTGCTTGACGTAGCCGACGACCAGCTGCCACAGATCCTGAGCGTGGCTAGGAAGGTCGGTGGGGTCGCTGCCTTCGGGCACATTCCTCCTGTTCAGCGCCGCTCTACCCCGTATCGCCGCCTTCCTACCGCCCGGCGGCCCGCAGCGCAAGCACGTCGATCTGCTCGTCGAGGAGAGAAGCCAGTAGGCCGAGACGATCGTCGACCCCCACCGTCTCCAGAAGACGCTGCCCGTCGGCCGGCCCGACCAGGCCCAGGCCCGCGGCCTGCCACGTGGCCACGGCCGGGTCGACGGCCAGGTCGGGGGCCACTTCGGCCTCCGGCCACTCCCCCAGCTCGGCCTTCAGGGCCAGGGCCCGGTGGACCCGCCGGACCAGGCCGTCCCGGGCGACGGCGGCGTCGCCGCCGGACCGTTCACCGTCGTCCAGAGGGGAGACCTCGGCTCTCGGGAACGGCTGCTCGCGAAACCAGCGTTCGATCCGGATGCGCCGAGTCCCTAACAGGAGCAGCACCCACCGACCGTCGGGCAGGTTCGCGGCCTCGGTGATGACCGCCTCCGTCCCCACGGACATGCGGACGTCTCCCCCGCCCACCTCGCTACCGCGCTCGATGAGCACGATCCCCATGCGGCGGTCGTGCTTCAGGCAGTGGCCGGTCATGGCCCGGTACCGGGGCTCGAACACGTGCAGGGGCAGGACGCCGCCCGGGAACAGAACCGTGCCCAGGGGAAACATGGGCAGCTCGCGCCAGGTCACTGACCTACCCTCGTTCCGAGGGCAGTCCTGTGAATGCCTACGGACCGGCCTCCCGGGCCGGTCACTGGCCTACCCGGCCCTGACGGAACATCGGAACGAAAGCCCTACCGTGCCTGATGGCGGGTGGTGTGGGTCTCGGATCCGTGGCCGTTCTTGCCCGGGTGCGTCGCTCGGGACGGGTCCCTACCGTGTGAGTCGTGCCCGTCGAGTTCCTGTCGGAGGAGGAGGCGGCCCGCTTCGGCCGCTACGACGGTCCGCCGTCGCGGGGTGAGCT
>JAIVIH010000195.1 GCA_020200615.1 Actinomycetota bacterium
CCCCCAGGGCATCCGCCGCCCGGGCCTCGTAGGGCTCGAACAGGCCGGTCTCGGGGTCGGGCTTGGCCCCGTCGGCGATGTGCTCCAGGGCGGCGACCACGGCCGCCCCCGCCTCCTCGGGCAGGCGGGCCCGCAGGGACAGCAGGCGGGACTCGAGGTCCCAGTGCCAGCGCACGGACCGGCGCGCCTGGGCGTCGGCGGCCTCGGCGGCGGTGACGGGGCGGGCCCGGCGGGCGAAGGCCGCGCACTGGGCCGCCGTCCACCCCGGTGCCTCGGCGGCGATGGCGGCGTCGGTCTCGGCCGTGGTGGCCCGGGTGAGGGGGGCGACCTGGTCGTAGGACAGCCGCCCGTCCCCGAACGCCTCCCCCAGGGCGGGGAGGCTCTCCAGGGCCACACCCACCCGGGACCAGTCCCGGGCCGTGGGATGGGACACGGCCAGGCTGTAGCTCAACCAGGCGGCCATGGACGTGGCCCCGTCCTCCTGCCACGCCTCCCGCCGCTCCATCTCCGCCACCACGGCCAGCATCTCCCGCTGGGCGGCGCACATCAGGGCGTGCAGCTGGCCGACCGTCTCCGCCAGCTCGCCTGTGGAGCATTCCGTGAATGTCCGCATCGTCATCCCCGTGGGCATTTCCGTCGCCATATCCCTGAAATCGCTCTGGGGAAGCCTGCCCATTGTAGAACATATGTTCGGTCAGGGCAAGGGCGGCGGCCGATTTTCGGCCGAGAAGTGCGCCCAATTCCGGGCCCCGACCGGGAGTCAGTTATTTCGAACCCCCTCGAATGTTCCTCCGAGGACGGGTCTCTGACCGTGATGCCTCGCAACTTGCGGAAGTCGCGGTCGTGTCTCCAGATCGTCGACACGCCGTGCTCGCGCATAGCGCGACGAGGTGCGCGTCCGGAACGGAGTTGCCTCGGGGCTTCACGTCGGCTGCGACCGTCCGAAAGGACGCCCAGAACCCGTTGCTCTCGCCTGCGACGCGGAGGTGCGAGGGCGCGATCAGCGCCTCTATGTTCGACATGGCCTCATCGGCGGACAGCGGGCTTCCGAGGACGTTCGGATGCGTCACGATGCGCAGGTATCCGAGGATGGCCGGCCAGAGGATGTAGGCGAGGCTGGGTCCGGCGACGAGATGCTCCACGAGGGCACGCGCGCGGTCGAGGGAAGGGGCTGCCCGTGTGCGTGGCGTAGACGAGGATGTTCGTGTCGACGGTCTGGCTCACCGGGTGGCCGCCTTCGGCGGCTGCCCCGCTGAGCGAAGCGCTGCGTTCATTGATTCGCTCGCCTCGGGCTCGCTCATTGCTCGTCGAGAACCGACCAGACCAGAGCGAGTCCTTGTTCTCGAGGTCGACTCGAGGCTGTAGATCCTTGGCCACCCAGCCGAACGGTGGCGCGGCCATCGTCGTCGCGTTCTCCGACTCCATGGCTTTGGCAAGCAGCTCGGAGATGAGCTGTCCCAGCGTCTTCCGCTCACGCTCTTGGCGCCTCTTCAGTTCGCGCAGCACCGAAGCGTCGATGTCGACTGTCGTCCTGGGCACGCACCTGATGTACTAGCCCGCGCATCAGATGCACTCCATTTATTCGAGCTCTGGCGGATGCTTCGGTGGGAGGATCTCGTCCGGCCCGACGACAGTCACCAGCCGCGCGGCGCCGCGTCGTAGGCGTTCGTCCCTCGACACGAGGGCCGTATCGAGCGTGCGGGCCAGCGACACGTACTCAGCGTCGTACGTCTTCGCCCACCCGAGCTCCTGGGCGACCTCGCGCGCCTGGCTGTAGAGGGCGGGATCGGCCTGCCGGGCGATCGGAGCCGCCAGCATGCGCTCGAAGGCCGTTTCAGCGAGAGGCTCGCTGACCTCGCCTCTCCAGCGCATCTCGTTGAGAACCGACGTCACTTCCGACCACAGGAGGGCCGGCGCTGCCAGTTCCAGGGAAGCCAGCGGCTCTATTCCGTCAGCCGACGCGAGCAGATAGAGAGCGGCGCTCGCGTCAATGACGAGCATCAGTGGGCTGAACGTGAGCGTCGCAGGGCGGCGAGGAAGTTCGGCATTGGCTCGCCGGTCGTCGTGCGGTCATCCAGCCTGGACGG